>JBIIIA010000021.1:0-17506 GCA_044235195.1 Thermoflexales bacterium | reverse complement strand
CGCGAGATGGCCACCTTCGTAGCGAAGGGATTCCTGCGCTTCGACGAGATCGTCCCGGCCGAGCTGAACGAGCGCATCATGCGCGAAATCGACGCCGGCGGCGTCAAGGCTGCGCGCGCCGCCACGCCGCTCTCGCAGTGCTACACGGGCACGGCCGTGCGCGAGATGCTCGATATGCCGCGCGTGCAGGGCATGATCCAGAGCCTCGTCGGCCCCGATCCGCTGTTCGATCATCAGGCTGTGCACGTGCGCCAGCCCAACGAGACCGCGGCGCAGGGCATGCACGGCGACTCGATCATCGACACCTCGCGCCAGGCGTTCGACATTCAGCTGATGTACTTTCCGCACGACGTGCCGCTCGAAATGGGCGGAACGCTCGTCGTTCCCGGCAGCCAGTACCGCCGCATCAACGAGTCGGACATCGCGCGCTACCAGAACTTCGTCGGCCAGGTGCCGATCGTCTGCAAAGCCGGCACGCTGCTCGCGCTGCACCATGGCATCTGGCACTGCGGCCGCCGCAACCAGACGGACAAGGTGCGCTACATGTTCAAGATTCGGTTGAATCCGCGCGTGCGCCAGCTGCGCCTGTGGAACACCGAGGACCTCGATCAGGCGCAGGGCGGGCTCAAGCCGCTCTTCACGCGCGAGACGTACGTCACCGACGACATCCAGAGCATCCTCGAACGCCAGGAGCCGTGGTTCGAAAATGCCACCGGCCGCCTCGAGATCGTCAATCGCATCAAGATGTGGCGCTTCCTCACCGGCGACGATCGCTTCGACGCGCACTACTGGCTCACCCGCATCGAGAACGAGCCGCAGAATCTCGAGCTCGCGTAACCATTCATGAACCTCACTCAACGCCCATTCGGTGCACTGCCGGACGGATCGCAGGCCGATCTGTTCACGCTGACCAATGACAACGGCGTCGAGGTGTCGCTGACCAATTACGGCGGCATCCTCGTCACCGTCGTCACGCCGGATCGCAGCGGCCGTCTCGACAACATCAATCTCGGATTCGACGATCTGGCCTCGTATCTCGGCCCGCATCCGTTCTTCGGCGCGCTCGTCGGCCGCTACGCCAACCGCATCGCCGGCGCGCGCTTCGCGCTGAACGGCGTCGAGTACAAGCTGTACGTCAACGACGGCACCAACTCGCTGCACGGCGGCAAGCGCGGCTTCGACAAACGCCTGTGGAACGCCGAAGGCGTGCAGGAAGCCGATCGCGCCACGGTCGTGCTCACCTATCGCAGCGCCGACGGCGAGGAAGGCTTCCCCGGCACGCTCGATGTGCGCGTGACGTACTCGCTGCGCCAGGACGACGCGCTGCAGATCGACTACGCCGCCACTGCGCTCGACAAGGACACGCACGTGAACCTCACCAACCACGCCTACTTCAATCTGAACCCGGCGGCGGCCACGGTGTACGAACATCTGGTGCAGGTCAACGCTGCGCGCTATGCGCCGGCCGACGCCGGGCTCATCCCGCTCGGCCGCTTCGACCCGGTCGACGGCACGCCGTTCGACTTCCGCACGCCGACGCCGATCGGCGCACACATCCACGAGGCCGATCCGATGCTCGCCGCCGGCCGCGGCTACGACGTCGGCTTCCTCGTCGACGGCGAAGTCGGCACGCTGCGCCTCGCCGCGCGCGTCGTCGAACCGCACACCGGCCGCTCACTCGAAGCGTGGACGACCGAGCCCGACTGCCACCTCTACACCGGCGGCTTCATGGACGGTTCGACTCGCAGCCCCTCCGGCAAGGTGTACGAAAAGCACGGCGCGTTTTGTCTGGAAACCCAGCGCTTCCCCGATGCGCCGAATCAGCCCAGCCTGCCGAGCACGCTGCTGCGCGCCGGCGAAACCTATCGCTCGACGACCGTGTTCAAGTTCGGCAAAGCGTAGGCTGGGAACATATCGTCGAAGACATCCTGCTCTGCACGGGCGGCCACGTGCAGAGCAGGGAACGACATATACGACACGATCACACCCGCACCCGCAGGCCGTCGTACGCGATCTCATAGCCGTGCTGCGCGCCCAGCGCGACGAGCTCGTCATGCAGCGGGTTGCTGTGGTGTACGAAATGGTGCGCGAACACGCGTGCGCCGGGCGCGAGCATTCCCTCGTCGCGCAGGCGCGACAAATGAGCACGGAACTGATGGCCGGTCAGGTGCGCATTCGACGAACGCTCCCAGTCGCCGAAGGTGTGATCCAGTGCCACCACGTCGAAGCGAAAGCCCGCGGTACGCAGCGCCTGCCACGTCTCGTCCGGAAAATCCGCCGTGTCCGTGGCGTAGAAGAGTGTGCGGCCGTCGCGCTCGATGACGAACAGCATCGCCACGGTCTCCGGTGCGTGGCGCGCCCGCACCGTCGTCACGCGGTACGGACCGGCCATGAACGTCTGGAACGGCGCGATCGGCGTCACGTCGATGTTCAATCGATCGCACAGCTCGGCCGACGGCATGCCGTCGATCAGTGCAGATTCGTTGCCCAGCGCCGTCATCGCTCGCTCGATCGCGTTGCGGCTGGCGAAGTAGCGCATGCGCGGCGCACCTTCGACCTCGCACATCGGCGAGCGCGCGAAGAAGTTGTGCGGGTTCAGATGATCTTCGTGGTCGTGCGTCTGCAGGCAGTACGCCACGTTCGTCAGAGGCGCGCCGTACAGCGTCGAGGCCGCCAGGATGTCCGGCCCGAAGTCGATCAGCAGGTCGTCGTCGATCAGCGCCGCCGCGCGCAGGCGCACGTTGCGGCCGCCGGCGGCTCGTGCTCCGACGCAGTTGACGCAGCCGCAGAAGGCGTCGGGATATCCCTCCGACGCGGCGGTGCCGAGAAAAGTCAGTCGCATGTCGCCTCTGTTATGCACACGTCCAGCGGCCGTCCGCGAACGACCAGCTCGTGACGTCCGGTGACAGGATCGGCAACTGCGCCGCGGAGTGCGACGCCGCCGCCACGTGGCTGCGCTGCACGCGCCAGCCCGTGGCCGTGCGCTCGATCTCGAGCACGCCGATCTCGTGCGGCGGCTCGATCAGCGCCGCGAACGAGAGCTGCAGCAGCGCCCCCTGCGTCAGTTCGTCGCGCACGTGCGCATGTCCGTGCAGCGCCAGCGTCGGCGCTGTGCGCGCATGCACGCCGCCGACCACATGCGCATAGTTGCCCAGGTCGCCCGGGAATTTCAACCCGGCCGCGCGCGTGCGCTCGGCCAGCGAAACCGCCGGATGATGGATCGCCCACACCACCAGGTCGTCGCCCCACTCCGCGATGTCCGGCGCAGCGCCGTTCGGCTGCTGCTCCCCTTCGTCACGCAGCGGCAGGCCGGCCACGGCGATGCCGGCGTCGCGCAGCGGACGCGTGGAGAGGAACGTCACCCGCCCGCCACCGTGCGCGGCGACCGCCTCGGCCATGGCGTCGGCGCGCGGCACGACGTCGTGGTTGCCGGGCGAAATCCACACCGGCGCGCTGGCACCCGCCAGCAGCTGCACGCCGACGGCCAGCGACGCGTCGTCGCCGATGTGCGACAAGTCGCCCAGCATGGCGATGCGCTCGACGCCGGCGACGCGACAGCATTCGATGGCCGATTCGAGCTGCGCCCGCGCGCGCTCCATCGGATATGGATTGTGATAAGCGAACGCCCGGCCGTCACCGGGCGTGGGATACAGATGCGTGTCCGTAATGATTCCGATCTTCACGGGCGAAGAGGATACTCCCGCGAGGTCGAATGGACAAACGCTACGCCTCCGGCTGCAGCTGCGCATCCTCCGCGTGCAGCTGGTACGGCACGTCCGTCACCACCACGCGGTCGATCTTCTGCAGCTCCTGCATGATGCCGAGCGAGTTGTTCGAGTGCAGCGCCTTGGCCCACGGCGTGTCCATCACCAGCTGTCCCATGATCACATGCATGAACAAGTCCGAATCGCGATCGAGTTCGTCGTAGATGTACTTGCAGATCGGCTCGATCAAGCGGCGATACGGCGAACGGAGAATCACCAGCTCGCCCTCGCCCACGCGCTCCTTCCACTTGCGCTGCACCTCGCTCGTCTTGCGATCGTTGTAGTCCACGTGCACCGCCGTCCACTCGCGGCCGAGCGACTTGGCGAATTCCACCACGCGCACCGTGCCGAAGTGCACGTCATCGACCAGCACCACCGTCTTCATGCGATGCGGCACCGGCCGCACGCGCCGCGTGCTCAGGCTCAGAATGCGCGCGATGTCGCGATAGTGGCGGTGCACGCGCAGGAAGAAGAACACCAGCGTCGGGATCACGATGACGGTGATCCATGCTCCTGTCGCGAACTTCGTCACGGCGAAGACGAGCATGACGATCACGGACACAGTGCCGCCGGCCGCATTGATCAGGAGCTTGCTGCGCCATGCCGTGTCGTAATGCATCTCACCGCGGGAAGAGATGACGTGCTCACCGGGCTTGAGCTTCGACGCACGTTTCCAGTGCAGCACCATGCCCCACTGCGACAAGCTGAAGCTCAGGAACACGCCGATGGCATACAGGGGAATCAGTCCCGTCGTGCGCGCATCGAAGATCATGATGAGCACACTCGCCGCCACGGCGAGCACGATGATGCCGGTCGAATACACCAGCCGCTGGCCGCGAAATGTCAACTGGCGCGGCAGAAATCCGTCCGCCGCCTGCAGCGCAGCCAGCGCCGGGAAGCCGTTGAACGCCGTGTTCGCCGCCAGGATGAGAATCATCGTGGTCGCCGTCACGAGGATCGGCACGAACGGACCGAGCACGACCTCGCCGAGCTGAAAGATCACCGTACGCGTCTCCGATGGCACGGCGCCGATGTGCTGCGCCAGCACCGATGTGCCGATGAACATCACGCCCAACAGCATCGCCATGACCATCAGCGTCTGCGCGGCGTTTTTGCTTTTTGGTTCCTTGAACGCCTGAATGCCGTTCGACACCGCCTCGACGCCCGTCACCGCCGCGCAGCCGCTGCTGAACGCGCGCAGGATCAGAAAAAGTCCGAGTTGCTCCGGAACATGATGCGCCATCTCGACGCTCTGCACTGTGCCCAGCGAACCGGTCATCCACTGAAAGAAGCCCACACCGAGGGTGAGCAGCATCGTCGCGACGAAGAAATACGTCGGCACGGCGAAGACCGCGCCGGATTCCTTCACACCGCGCAGGTTCATCACAGTCATGAACAGCACCGCTCCGAGCGCCATCGGCACGCGATACGGCTGCAGCGCCGGAAAGAGCGACGCGACCTGCTCCATGCCGGATGAAATGCTGACGGCGACGGTGAGGATGTAGTCGGTCAGCAGCGCCGCGCCGGCCACCTGCGCCGGAATCTCGCCGAGGTTGTCGCGCGCCACGATGTACGCCCCGCCGCCGCCCGGGTACGCGTAGATGGTCTGCCGGTAGCTCAGGGCCAGCAGCACCAGCAAACCGACGATGGCCACTGAAATCGGCACAGCCAGCCCGAACACGTCACGCCGCGCCGCTTCGCTGGCCGCCAGCGCCGCCGCACCGGCCAGCACCATCAGGATCTCCTGCGTGGCATACGCCACCGAAGAAAGATTATCGGATGCGAACACGGCCAAACCGACTTTTTTGGATACGGCCTGATGCTCCATCTCCTCGGTTTTCAGAGGCGCGCCGATGAGTACATCACGAAAGGATTCTGTGAGGCTTTTTGCCATGATGTGAAATGTGTTTGAAAAGGAAAACGCACGCGCACGGAGACAGGAGGCGAAATAGGGGGAAATTCGTCGGGGCCGGAGCGGCTTTGTCGCACGACCATGGTGCGGCAATCCCGAGACTATGCGCGCGTGGATTCCGAAGTGAATCTGTCAGTAGTTATGCTAGGGCGGAAATAATACACCCTCAGCCTGCTCTCAGGCATCGCGGATGCACCCCTAAGGCATCGCGGCAATCAGCGCATCGAGCGGCGCCAGCGTCAGCCCGCGGCCGACGTCCTGCGGCTCGACCACGCGCACACCCCATTCCCGCAGCGTCGCGATCGAACGCCGCACGATCGGATGCGCGAACAACGGCTCGTTCACCGAGATGCCCACCGTGACCGGCTGCCCGAACCCGATCATCTCGGCGGTGACGGCCTGTGCCAGATTGTCGGAGCGGCCGGCCGCAAGCGCATTCAGCGAATTGAAGCTGCACGGCGCGAACAGCACCGGCGCCGCTTCCGGCCGCGGCAGAATCTGCGGATCGAAGTAGCCGGTCACCACAGCGTTGCCCGGGATGCGCGCCAGCTCCAGCGGGCTGATCACGCGCGTCGAATTCGGCGTCTGCACGGTCAGCACGCGTTCATAGCGCTGGCGCAGCGCAGCGACGATTTCCGGCACGCGATGCGCGCTGATCGCGCCGCTCACCATGAGATACACCAGTCGATTCATGGCGAAAATGATACGCCCTACGCCGAGAACAGGATGCGACCACAGTTCGAACACTGCGCCGTGCCGTCGCCGGTGTGCGCGCGCTGCGCCGCGCTCGTCGACACGCTCTCGCCGCAGCCGCCGCACGCGCCGGCGCGAATCGCCACCACCGCCTGCCCGTTCGACTTCTTGGTGCGCAGCGACTGATACAAGTCCAGCGCCGCCTTCGGCACGCCGGCCACCAGCGCCCCGCGCTGTTCCGCCTGCCCCGTCAGCTTCGTGATGAGCTGCCTGCGCTCGGCCTTGCCCGCCGCCGTGTCCTCCGTGAACTGCGCTTCGGCCTGGCGCAGCGACGCCGCACACCGCACGGCGTCCGCGCGCGCCGCATCGAGCTGCTCGAGCGCCGCCAGCTGCTGATCCTCGAGCACGCCGCGCCGCCGGCGCAGCTCCTCCAGCTCGGTCTGCGCTTCGATCAGCGCCTTCGGATCGCGGATCGTCCCGGCATACAACCGCTTGTCCTCAGCGGCGATCTTCTCCTCCAGCACACGCAGCGCCGCCTCGATTTCGTCGAAGACCGCCTGCGCCGCCTGCGCCGCGGCATCGGCGTGCGCTGCTTCCTGGCGCGTGTGCACCAGGCCGGGCGTCCCTTTCGCATGCTGATCGATCTCGAACACGCGCCGACGCACCGCGTCGATGGCGTTGTCCAACAACTGCAGACGGTGGAGCGTTTCTGCTGTCGACATGGTCGAAGTATAGGGGCTCCCTCGAATCCACACGCCTCTATAATCGTCGGCATGAGACCTCGCAGCGGCGAAAATGAACGTGGCAGCGTGATCGACTTCGCGCTCATCCTGATTTTGTTTTCGATCGTGCTCGTGGTGATCGTCGTGCTGCTCGGCCCGCAGCTCACCGAGTTCCTCGGCAGCCTCGTCGGCCGCTAGCATTTTTTACGGAGGAATCCCGATGCCCTGGACGTCGCGCCTGTGGGGGCTGGCGCAACGCAGTGCAGCCACCCTTCTCGAACTCGTCTATCCGACGGCCTGCGCCGGCTGCGGCCGACACGGCTTCGGCGCGTGGTGCGCGCGCTGCAGCGCCGGCGCGCGCTGGCTGCACGGGCCATCTGCCGTGCGCGCCATCGCGCCTGTCGATGCGGCGCCGCTGTCGATTTATTCCTGCGGCGTGTTCGCCGACGAATTGCGCAGCGCCGTCCACGCGCTGAAATTCGAATCGCGCCCGCAGATGGCCCGCGCACTGGCGCCGCAGCTGACGAAGCTCTGGCGCGAACACGACATCGACGCGCACTGCATCGTTGCAGTGCCGCTGCACCCATCACGCGAACGCGAGCGCGGCTACAACCAGAGCGCGCTGCTCGCCGCGGCGCTGGCGGCCGAGATCGGCGTCCCATTCCACCCGCGCGCCGTGCGCCGCACGCGCGCCACCCGCCAGCAGGCGCTGCTCTCGCAGGCGGAACGATCGGCCAATGTCGCAGGTGCATTCTTGGCCGATCGGCCGTTGCTGGAAGGGCGTCGCGTGATGATCATCGATGATGTGTTCACCACCGGTTCCACCCTCGCAGCAGCCGCAGTCGCATGTCGCGACGCGGGTGCTGCCTCGGTGGCGGCGATGACGGTCGCTCGCGCGGAATAGGCCGCTTTTCTACGCACGACCAACGATAGTGGAGGAAGACACCATGCAAATCAGGCTTCAGGGACACGGAATGATCGTCAGCAAGCGTCTCAGTGATCACGTCGAAAATCGGATCGGCCGCCTCGATCGCATGCTGCCCGGCATCGAGGAGCTGCGCGTCGAGTTCAAGCGCAACAGCAGCAAGGTGTTGCCACCGCGCACGGTGCAGATCACGATTCGTCGCAAGCGCACGATCCTGCGCGCCGAGGAGCAGAACAGCGATCCGCTCAAAGCCTTCGACGAAGCACTCGCCGCGCTCGAGCAGCGCGTCGAGCGCTACAAGACGCGCCGTTCGGAATTCGACCACACGGAGGCGGGCGAGATCCTCGCCGATGCGCTGGCGGCCGAAGATGTCGCCGTCCCCGCCGAGCCGGCGCGCGTCCTGCGCATCAAGACGTTCAGCAACATCCCGATGAGCATCGCCGAGGCGATCGAGCAGATGGAGCTGCTCGGCCATTCGTTCTTCGCGTTCGTCAGCGACGAAAACGCCGCCGTCAATGTCGTCTACAGCCGCATCGACGGCGGCTACGGCTTGCTGCAGCCGGAAAAGTAGCGCTCACCCGCCGCGGGCATCGGCCGCCTCCAGCACGCGGCCGATGCCCAGACACAGCGCCGCCGTGCGCAGCGCAACTTTCCTGCGCACGGCTTCGGCTTCGACGTCACGGACGCTGCGCACCATGACCTGCTCGAGCCGCTGCACCACGGTCGACTCGTCCCAGTAGTCGCCCTGCCGGTTCTGCACCCATTCGAAGTACGACGTCGCCACGCCGCCAGCGTTGCACAGAATATCGGGGATCACCACGATGCCTTTGTCCGCCAGGATCGCGTCGGCATCCGGCGTGGTCGGCCCATTCGCCCCTTCCGCCACCAGGCGCGCCTGCACCTGCGGAGCCGTGGCGCTGGTCAATTGATTCTCGATTGCGCACGGCGCCAGCACGTCGCACGGCAGCGCAAGCAGTTCCGCGTTGGTCACGAATTCTGCGCCGGCGAATCCATCGAGCGAGCCAGTCGCGGCGAGGTGCTGCACAGCGCGAGGAATGTCCAGCCCGTTCGGATCGTAAATGCCGCCGGCGCTGTTGCCGACGGCGACGACGCGGCATCCCATCTCGACGGCGGTCACCGCCGCATACAGCCCGACGTTGCCGAATCCCTGCACGGCGATGCGCGCGCCGTCGAACTGCCAGCCGCGCGAGCGAAACGCCTCGCGCACGGCGTACATCACACCGCGGCCGGTGGCGGCGGTGCGGCCGGCAGAACCGCCCACGCTCAGCGGCTTGCCGGTCACCACCGCCGGCGTGCGACGTCCGCGCAGGCGCGAATATTCGTCCATGAACCAGCCCATCACCGCCGCCGTCGTCCCGACGTCCGGCGCCGGAATGTCGGAATCGGGTCCGATGACCGGTGCGATGCCATCGACGTACGCGCGCGTCACGCGCTCGAGTTCGCCCGGGGACATCTGCTTCGGATCGCAGATCACGCCGCCCTTGGCGCCGCCGTAGGGAATGTTCACGACCGCACATTTCCACGTCATCCACATGGCCAGCGCGCGCACTTCGTCGAGATCGACGTACGGCGCATATCGAATTCCACCCTTGAACGGTCCGCGCGCATCGTTGTGCTGCACGCGATAGCCGGTGAAACGGCGCCGCGAACCATCGTCCATGGTCACGCTGAAATTAAGCGTCGTTTCACGCCGCGCCATGCGCAGCATTTCGCGCTGCGCCGTCGAGAGCGCGAGCGTCTGCGCCGCCTGTTCGAACTGCATCGCGGCAATGTCGAGTGTGTCGGAAGGCATATGTGTTTCCCTAAATGAACACCGCTGCCGTTATCGGCGGCAGGCGGAGCATACTATCGGTCGCATTCCACGATGCGCGTCGCACGAGGGAATCCGGCGCAGCGGCGAGAATCGGATGCAGCACAAACGGGCGACCTTCCACGATCGGCACGTGCACCGACTGCTCGACGGCGGCGGCGTTCCAGGCAGCCAGCACGCCGCCTCGTTCGTTCGCCTCCGCTGCTTCGATGAACAGGATGATCATGCCGGGCGTCTGCTGCGGGCCGCAGTTGCAGAACCGCACGCGCCTCATGATTTCCTCGGCCGTGCGCAGGCGAAAGTTTCCGAGCTGGCGACGAATGCGCAGATACGCGCAGAACATCTCCGTGACGAACGCAGCCTGGTCCGGCGTCGGACGCAGTGCCGGATCACGCAGCAGCGCCCGTGCAGCGTTCCAGTAGTGCGGCGCGCTCGGGGGCAGGCCGTGGCCCCAGCCGGAATCCCGCATCGACCAGTCGATGGCGTTGAACCAGTCGGAGGAGTTGTAACTGTTGGAGTCGAGCGACTTGGAACGCAGCAGTTCGTCGCCGGCATGAAAAAACGGAACGCCCTGCGCGAACGCGACGAACGACAGCGCGAGCAGATGCATGCGCACGCGCTGTGCGATGTCGGCATGATCCGGTGCCGCCCACTGCACTTTGTCGAACAGCGTCTCGTTGTCGTGCGCGCTGACGTAGTTGATCACTTCGCTCGGCTGGCGCGCGTAGCCGGCCGGTTCGCTGCGATACAAAATCTGTTCGCCGCGGCGCTGCCCGTTCAGCGTCTCGAGCTCGTACTCGGCCAGCGTGCCGGCCAGTCCGATCTTGAGCCAGTCCCCCGTCTCCAGCCGGCTGCGCTGCAGGCTGTCGGTGGCTGCCTGCACCCCGGCATCGAAGAACATGCCGCTGACGAATCCCGCCGCGCGCGGATCGGCGAACGGCGCACCGCCGCGCACGGCATCGCGCAGCCGATCGTTGAACGAGCCGATGCCGCTGCCGCCGAGGTTGCGCTGCGACGCGGTGCGTCCGCGCGCGTCGCCGTACATTTCACCGAAACTCCAGCCCTCGCCGTACAGCAGCATGCGCTTGCCATCCACGCCGTCTCGTTCGAGCGTAAGCTCGTCGAGCGCCGCGCGCACCGCCTGCATGTTGCGCAGCATGTGATGGCCCATCAGGTCGAATCGGAATCCATCGACCTTGTAGTGCACCGCCCAGCGACGCACCATGTCCACCATCAGCTGTTCCATCATGGCATGCTCGGATGCCGTGTTTTCGCAGCACGTGCTGTGCTCGATTTCGCCGTCGAGGCTGCGCCGGTGATAGTAGCCGGGCACGATCTTGTCGAGCACGCTTGCACGATCTTCGCCGGACGCGAACGTATGGTTGAACACCATGTCGACCGCGACGCCGAGCCCGCATGCAGCCAGCGCCTGCACCATGGCGCGAAATTCGCGGATGCGCGACGGGCCGTCTGGATCGATTGCGTAGCTGCCTTCCGGGACGCCGAAGTGAAACGGGTCGTAGCCCCAGTTGTAGCCGTCGGTCGCACGAATGGCGTGAATGACCGTCGTCTGCGCCTCGCTGTCCGGCGGAAGCAGCGCCAGCGCCGCAGGATCGAGCTCGGTGCGGCGCGTCGCATCTTCGTCGACCGTGACGAAGTCGGACGTCGGCAGCAGCTGCACATGAGTCAGCCCGGCCTGCGCCAGGCGCTGCAAATGCCGCATGCCGCGCGATTCGGCATGCGTGAACGCCAGATATTTTCCGCGGTGCTCGGGCGGCACGCTGTCGTCGTAGATGCTGAAGTCGCGCACGTGCAGCTCGTAGATCGCCGCATCCACCGGCGAAGTGAGCCCAGGTTTGCGCAGCGTTTCCCACTCTTCCGGCGACAACGCCGGATCGCGCAGATCGACGATGCAGCTGTGCGCACTGTTGATCGTCAGGCAGTCCGAGTACGGGTCGGTGACGGTGTTCGTCACGAAGCGCCCGACCCGATCCGAATAGACATCGACCTCGTAGCAATACCGCAGACCGCGCCACGACGGCGCACCGACCACGCGCCAGATGCCGGTGGATTCCTCGCGCGTCGTTGCGTGCGCGATGGGATCGGCAGCGACGCCGTTCGTGAACAACTGCAGCGTCACCTGCCGCGCCGACGGCGCCCACACGGACAGCGTCGGAATGCCATGCGACCATGACACGCCGAGCGGACGTGCACGCAGCGCCGCCCGCGCCTTCTCGGCGTACAGCGCATCGAGGACGCCGGCGGTCTGCACTCGACTGGCGGCGCACGGCTCTCCGTCGGCGTCGCGCCCCTGCACGGCGAGCGCCCCGCGCAGCATGGCGGGCACGGCGTCGCGCGTCGCGGCAGGCAGCCGCCACAAACGAAACCGCGCCAGATGCGGAAAGCAGCTGCGCAGCCAGCCGTCGTCGATGCCTTCCACCAGCGACACGACTTCCCCGCCGATGACGCGCCGATCCGTAACGATCAGATGTCCGTCCTCCGCGACATGCATCTCGCACGCTGCCACGGATGCGTCCCACGCGATGCAATCGACATCCACCCACTGGGCGCGCGCGAGCGCAGGCGAAATTTCTGCGGTCATGAGACTACCGTAACACAGTCGGATGCACCCCGTCCGTCGTCCGTATAATACCCATCGATGTTCATCGATGAATCCACGGACACCGTCGCCTTCGGCAAAGCGATCGCCGACGAAACGCGGCAGCGCATCATGCAGATCTGCTGCTGCACACGGCTCACAGTCGGCGAGATCGCGGCGCGCGCCGGCGTGGCGCAGCCGACGGCGTCGCATCACCTCGCCATCCTCAGGCGCGCTTCGCTCGTGCACGTCGAGGTCGAGGGACGGGAAACGTATTACTCACTGAATCAGGAAATGTTCACGGTGTGCTGCGGCAGGCTGATCCAACGCTTCGCTCCGGGAAAGAAGAATTCGCGAACACTTCGCAGAAAGTCAGGAGCTGAAAATTCATGAATGCAACGAACGGAATTTCCGGGCTGCCCGTCGCCGTGATCGGAGCCGGGCCGGTCGGCCTCGCCGCGGCGGCGCATCTGCAGGAACGCGGCCTGCCTTTCGTCGTAATCGAACGGGGCGATTTTGCCGGCAGCGCCGTCGCTGCATGGGGACACGTGCGCCTTTTCTCACCGTGGCGATACTGCATCGACGCCGCTGCGCAGCGCCTGCTGCTCGATGCCGGCTGGACGCCGCCGCCGCCGGAAACATTTCCGACCGGCGCCGAGTTCATCACGCAGTACCTCGCTCCGCTGAGCCGGACTCACGACATTGCGCCGCACCTCATGTTCGCAGCCACGGTGACATCGATCAGCCGCGCCGGGCGCGACAAACTATCGAGCGGCGAACGCGGCGCGGCGCCGTTCGCCCTGCACCTGCAGCGCGCAGACGGCTCGACCCAGCGACTGCTGGCACGCGCCGTTATCGATGCCTCGGGCACGTGGCACGCCCCCGCCCCGCTCGGCGCGGATGGCACACCGGCGAGTGGGGAATCCGCAGCCGGCGATCGCATCGACTACGGCATCCCCGACGTGCTCGGTGCAGCACGCCACCGCTTCGCCGACCAGCGCATCCTCGTCGTCGGCGGCGGCCACTCCGCGAGCCATGCCATCCTCGATCTGGCGTCGCTGCGCACCACCGCGCCGCGCACGCGCATCGAGTGGGCGATCCGCCGCCCGGACGCCACGCGCCTGATCGGCGGCGGCGACGCCGACCAGCTCCCGGAGCGCGGAGCGATCGGCACCCGCATCGCACGACTGCTGCACGACCACGCAGTGACGCTGCACACCGGCATGCACGTCGTCGAAGTCGTCCGCACGACGGACGGCGCACTCATGGTGCAGGACGAAAACCAGCGCGCGCTCGGCCCCTACGATCGCATCATCGCCGCCACCGGCTTTCGACCGGACCTGGCCATGCTGCGCGAACTGCGCCTGGACATCGACGACCGCTGCGAAGCGCCGCGCCGGCTGGCGCCGATGATCGATCCGAATCTGCACAGCTGCGGCAGCGTGCCGCCGCACGGCGCGCACGAACTCGCCCACTTCGCCGAACCCGGCTTCTACATCGCCGGTTCGAAAAGCTACGGCCGCGCCCCGACCTTCCTGATGCTCACCGGCTACGAACAGGTGCGCTCGATCGTCGCCGACATCGCCGGCGACGCCGAAGAAGCGCGCGCCGTCCGCCTCGTGCTTCCGGAGACGGGCGTGTGCTGTGGGCCGTCCGAAATCGAATGCTGCCCGGCGCCCGGCGCGCTGATCTCGCTCGACGACATCGGCGTACGGCCATGATCTTTTCCACTGATTCTTTCCGCGCACCACGATGCAAAAGAAAACCCTGTACTACGGCTGGGTCCAGATCAGTGCTCTCGCCGTCACCCAGCTGATCTGCTGGGGCGTGCTGTACTACGCATTCAGCGTCGTCCTGCATCCGATGCAGACGACGTTCGGCTGGGGCATCGCCGAAACGACCGGCGCATACTCCCTCGGCCTGTTCGTCAACGGCATCACCGTGCCCGTCGTCGGACGGCTGCTGGACGAACACGGCCCGCGCGCAATGATGTCGATCGGATCTGCGGCTGCCGCGCTCCTCGTGTTCGCATGGTCACAGGTGACATCGCTCGCGGGCCTGTACGCGATCTGGTTCGCCATCGGGCTCGTCATGTCGCTGATTCTGTACGAGCCGGCGTTCTGGCTGGCCGCCCAGTGGTTTCGGCGCAGGCGCGGCCGCGCGCTCACGCTGATCACGTTCGGAGGGGGGCTGGCCAGCACCGTGTTCATCCCACTGACCAGCCTGCTGACGACGACGCTCGGCTGGCGCGACGCGCTGCAGTGGCTGGCGCTGATCATCGCCGTGGTGACCGTGCCGCTGCACCTGCTGCTGCGCCGCCGCCCACAAGAACACGGGCTGCTGCCCGACGGCGATGCGCAGCCGGTCGAAACAACCAGCGAACAGAATGCGGCCGCTGACGAATCCACCACGCTCACAACCGCCGTGCACACGCTCGACTTCTGGCTGCTGTCGGCTGCATTCGCGCTGTCCACGGCGGCATGGAGCGGAATCAGCGTGCACTTCATCGCCTACGGCCATTCGCGCGGAATGGAGCCAGCGGCCGTGGCGACGGCCGCCGGGATGATCGGCGTGACGCAGGTAATCGGCCGCACGCTGCTCGGGCCGGCGACCGATCGATTCTCGCGGCGCACGATCGCCATCGCGCTTTTCACGATGCAGGCGACGGCATTTCTCGCGCTCATGCTGGCACCGGGAAATCTCGGCCTGGTGCTGTACGTGATCTGCTTCGGCGTGGGGTTCGGCGTGCTCACGCCGATCCGCGCCGCGCTGGTGGCCGACGCGTACGGCGTGCGGCACTACGGTGCGATCAGCGGAGCCATGTCGCTGATGAGCGCATTCACGCGCGCGGCGGTGCCGGTGCTGGCGGGAGCGGCCATCGGACGCTGGGGCTACACACCGGTGCTGGTCTCGTGCGCCGCAGCCGCCCTGTGCGGTGCAGCTGCGCTCGGACGCGTGACGCACTTGAAATCGCCGGCGAGCACTACAACGAATCTTTGATCGCCTGCGCCACCTTGTGCGGCACCACCTCGGCCAGCGCTTCGATGCTGGCGGCGCGAATGCCCTCGATCGAACCGAACGTTTTGAGCAGCTGCCGGCGGCGCGCCGGTCCGACGCCGGCCAGCGCATCGAGCCGCGACGCCATGCCGATCTTGTTGCGCTGGCGTCTATGGCTGGTGATGCCGTAGCGATGCGCCTCGTCGCGCACGCGCTGCACGAGGAAGAACGACTGCGAGCCGCGCGGCAGCAGAATCGAGACGTCGCGTCCCGGCATGAAGATTTCCTCTTCACGCTTGGCCAGCGACGCCAGCGGCACCACATGAGCCAGATCGAACGACTTGAGCACCTCGTGCGCCGCGGCCAGCTGCCCCTTGCCGCCGTCGATCAGAATGAGATCCGGAAGGATGGCCCACGACGCATCATCTTTTTTCTTTCCGACGAGAGCCGCCGCACGAACTCCGTCGTCCGTCGTCCGTCGTCCGTCGTCGTCCTTCGTCGCGTCCTTCCAGCGCTGCAGGCGACGCGTGAGCGTCTGCCGCATGCTTGCGAAATCGTTGGGTGCGTCGAGACCGTTGATATTGAAGCGCCGATAGTCACTCTTCTTCGGCACGCCGTGCACGAAGACGGCCATCGCACCGACGATGGCCGTGCCGTGAAAATTGCTGATGTCGTAGCATTCGATGCGCGCGGGCAGACGCGGCAGTTCGAGCGCATCCTGCAGTTCCTTGAGCACCGCTTCCTGGCGCAGCGAATCCTCCTGCCACTGCGCCTTCAGCGTCGTGAGCGTCTCGCGCGCATTCTGCCGAGCCAGAGCAATCAGCTCATCGTCATGGCTCTGCGCGCGCGGCACGCGCAGCTGCACGCCGCCGCCGCGCTTGCGCCCGAGCCAGTTTTCGAGGATCGCCGCTTCGTCGATCATGTGCGGCAGCACCACTTCGGGCGGCACGTAGGCCGCCTCTTCGTAAAACCGTTCGACGAACGCGTTCAGCACCGTCGCATCGTTTTCGCCGTCGGCGCCGTCCAGCACGAAATACTCCTGGCCGAGAAGTTTGCCGCCGCGGATGAACAGCACCTCCACGCACGTCTCGCCCTCGTCGCGCGCGAACGCGATCACGTCCTGATCGGACGTCACGCCGCTCACGATGCGCTGCTTCTGCACGATGGTCTCGAGCGCGCGCAGCCGATCGCGCAGTTCCGCGGCGCGCTCGAACTGCATGTTCTCCGCCGCGCGCTCCATGCGCTCACGCAGATCGATCATCACCTGCTCGCTCCTGCCTTCCAGAAAATCGCACAGGCGCTGCATGTTGGCGCGGTACTCCGCCCGCTGAATCGCCCCGATGCACGGCCCGCTGCACAGCTTGATGTCGTAGTACATGCAGGCGCGCGAATCCTGGCCGGTGATCACGCGATCGCAGTTCAAAAATGGAAACGCGCGGCGCAGCACATCGCGCGTGGCGTACACCGCCTTGGCATTCGAGTACGGGCCGAAATAGCGCGCGCCGTCTTTTTCGAGGCGGCGCGTCACCATGACGGTGGGAAATGCGTCCTGCCAGGTGACCTTCAAGTACGGATAGCGCTTGTCGTCCTTGAGCAGGATGTTGAAGCGCGGGCGGTACTTCTTGATCAGCTCCGCTTCCTGGATCAGCGCCTCGAGCTCGCTGCCGCGCACCATGAATTCGATGCGCGCGATCTCGCGCACCAGGCGGCGCGTCTTGTCGTCGGACACGCTGTCGCCGAAGTACGACCGCACGCGGTTGCGCAAATTGACGGCCTTGCCGACGTAGATGACTTCGCCCTTCGCGTCGTGATACAGATAACAGCCCGGGAGCGTCGGCAGATTGCGCACCACCGGTTCGAGATGCTCGGGAACAGACACGGCGTGGATTTTAGCGGGCGGCGGATGCGCATTTCGACGGGTGCATCCGCCGTTCGGGGCAGCTTGCTCACGCCTCACCCCCTGCCCCCCTCACAGGGGGACATGATTTCGCGTCTACGCCTCACCCCCTGCCCCCCTCTCCCCCTCGATTTCGCTTACGTTTTTGTCGAGCAAATGACTGATA
>JBIIIA010000020.1:0-17595 GCA_044235195.1 Thermoflexales bacterium | reverse complement strand
CCCGGCTTCTAAGAAGCCGGGTACAAAACCTTCGTTTCGAAGGTCCGGCCCGTAGAATCCGAATGTGTCTCGCCCTTACACCGTCGACGCCGCCGAACGCACGCTGCTCGGCCTGGCGCTGGCTTTCGGCGGCTGCGGCGTGCTGTCGCTCTGGATGCAGACAGGCTCCGCAGCCCCGGCCGGCGCGATGGCCGTCCTGGCCGCCGCGACCGTCGCGCTGCACTGGCTGCTGTCGCGGATCGCCCCGCGACGCGATCCGCTCCTCCTGCCCCTCGCCGTTCTCCTGTGCGCCGTCGGCGCGCTCGTCGTCGCCCGCGTCGCGCCCAACTTCCTCCTGCGCTGGGCATTCGCCGTCGCCGTGTGCGCCGCCGTCGCCGGCCTGATCGTCGCTGCGCCGCAAATACTTTCACGCCTGCGACGCCTCGAATATGCCTGGCTGGCCATCGCTTTCGCCCTGCTCATCGCCACCCTCGTGCTCGGCGTCAACCCCTCCGGCGGTTCAGCACGGCTCTGGCTGTCCCTCGGTTCGTTCTTCTTCCAACCCAGCGAAATGCTGCGACTGCTGCTCGTCGCCTTCTGGTCGGCCTTCCTCGCTGAACCGAGCCACACTCGACCACCCGGCGCATTCGCGTCCGCCGTCGCCATGTGGCTCGCCGCCGTCGGCCTGCTCGCCGCACAGCAGGACTTCGGCGCCGCCTCCCTCCTCCTGCTGTCGTTCGTCGCCATGCTCTACCTCGCCACCGGCCGCAACGGGCTGCCGCTTGGTCTGGTCGCCTCGTTCGCCGCCGCCGGCGCCGTCGGCTACTCTCTCTCTTCGCGCGTGGCCACGCGCATCGACACCTGGCTGAATCCGAACGTCGACCCGCAGGGCCGCTCCTTCCAAATCATGCAGTCGCTGATCGCCGCCGCCTCCGGCGGCCTCTTCGGCAACGGACTGCGCCAGGGCAGCCCGGGCTACGTGCCGGCCGTACATACCGACTTCCCCTTCGTCGCCGTCGCCGAGGAATTCGGCCTGATCGGCGCGCTCGTCGTCGTCGTCGTGCTCGCCCTGCTCTGCGTCCGCGCCTGGCGCATCGCCGCCGCCGGCCGCTCCAGCTTCACGCGGCTGCTCGCCGGCGGCATCGCCGCGTCGCTCGCCGTCCAGGTCTTCGTCATCATCGGCGGCAACCTGGCACTGCTTCCCCTCACCGGCGTCACGCTGCCCTTCGTCAGCTACGGCGGCAGCTCGCTGTTGGCGTGGATGATCTCGCTCAGCCTGCTCCTGCGCCTGTCCGCCGATGCCGCCGCCGACCGCCCTCCCACACACGTCGTCAGCCGTCCCATGCGACGCGCCATGGTCGTCTCGCTCACCGCGTTCGGCGTCCTCGCCGCCTGGACGACCGTGCTCATGCTTTGGCGCGCGCCGCAGCTCGTCACGCGCGCCGACAACCCGCGCCTGCTCGACGAAGAACGAGCCATCCACCGCGGCGACATCCGCGCACGCGACGGCACCGTGCTCGCCGCCAGCACGCTCGTCACCGTCATCGACGGCCGCCCGGTCTTTTCACGCACCTACCCCGCTCTACTTCCGACGCCCGACACCGCCGCAGTGGTCGGCTACTACAGCCTGCGCTACGGAACCGGCAGCCTCGAAAACTGGGCCGACGCTCGCCTGCGCGGCACACGGTCCGCCTTCGATGCGCTCTTGCACCGCCCACACATCGGCGCGCCGCTCACCACGACCGTCGACGTCCGAACGCACATCGAAGCCGCCGAACGCCTGCCTCCCGACGCCGTCGGCGCCGCCGTCGCCATCGACCTGCGCGATGGGGCCGTCCGCGCCCTCGTCTCGCGGCCCAGCTTCGATGCCGCACGCCTGGACGCCGAATGGGACGCCATTCGCACCGCCCGCGACGCCCCGCTGCTCAATCGCGCCACGCAGGCGCTCTATCAGCCGGGTGCACTGCTGGCGTGGCTGTACGGCGCTTCGCCGCAGGAATTCCGCTGGGACCCCACCGACGCCCTCGGCCTCGCCCGCCCGATCTCATTCGAACTGCCCCTCGCACAGCCGGTGTGGCCGACGGAATCAGTCAGCGAGACGCTCGGCCAGGGCGACTTGCGCCTGACGCCGCTGCTGGTCGCCTTCGCCACCGCCCGGCGCTACAACCCGCACCTGAACGCCCCCACGCTCGTCGCCGAGGTCGCAGCCGATCCCAGCCGCGACCTGCCGGCGGCGCCGCCGACGACGACTTTCCGCGCCGCCGCCCAGATCGGGCCGAATCGGCACGTGCTGTGGACCATCGTCGTCGACGGCTACCTCGTATGGGTCATCGCCGAAGAGCGGCCCGGCGCCGAGCCACTCGCAGCGTCGGGAAATGCGACGGCCGCGCTCACTTCCCCAGCTCTTCGCTCCGTCGGAAAGCCGCCCACAGCGCATCGGCCAGCGCCGTGCGCACGCCCGCCTTCTCCAGCTCATACAATCCGGCCGCCGTCGTGCCGCCGGCCGACGTGACCTGGTTGCGCAGCGCCGCCAGATGCTGCGGAGACTGCCGGGCGTACTCGACCGAGCCACGGAACGTCTGCAGCACCAGCTTTTCAGCGACCGGCCGCATGAACCCGAGATGCACCGCCGCGTCGATCATCGCCTCCAGCAGCAGAAATACGTACGCCGGGCCCGAACCGTGCACCGCCGTGGCGCGATCGATGTACGACTCCGCCGCCACCTGCACTTCCTCACCCATCGCCGCCAGGATGCGCTGTGCACGCGCCGCCTGTTCGGCGCTGACATTGTCCGTCGGCAGCCACGCCGTCATGCCCATGCCGATCTGCGCCGGCGTGTTCGGCATGGTGCGGATCACCGGCTGCTGCGGATGCAGCGCCGCGCGAATGCCGGCGATCGTCACCCCGGCCATGATCGAAAACACCAGGCTGTCGGCGGTCAGCGCCTCACGAATGCCGGCCATCGCCGCCGGGGCCACCTGCGGCTTCACCGCCAGCACCACGACGTCCGCGCCGGCCACCGCCGCGGCGTTGTCGGTGAACACCGCCACGCCGTACTTCTCGCGCAGGCCCTCCCGTCGGCCGGCGTCCGGCTCCGACACGCGCACCTGCTCCGGGCGCAGCACGGACTGCGCCAGCAGCGCCTTCAGGATCGCTTCTCCCATCGCCCCGCCGCCGACGAATGCCAGCGTCCAGCCTTCCACTGCCTGTCCCGCCTCGGGGAGCTCTGATTCGATGATGTTCATAAGGTATCGCCTATAATAGCCGCGCGTCGGTCCGCGGACCAATCACAGGGTGCATCCGCCGTTTGGGGCGAGAGTACGACCGCGACGATCGACACTCGTTGGAATCCTCGAATCGCACCATCACCCACCCCAGAGGGGATCGGTAATGGTGCGATTCGAGGGATTGCCAGCGATAAACGAGGCTTTTTCAGAGGATTTGAATGCCTAGCATCATCGACCGAATGCTCGGTCTCTTCTCGCTCGATCTGGGCATCGACCTGGGTACGGCGAACACCCTGGTTGCCGTGCGCAACAAGGGCATCGTCATCAACGAACCATCGTGGGTGGCGATCGACCGCAAGACGCGCCAGGTGAAAGCCGTCGGCGCCGAAGCGAAGGAAATGGTCGGCCGCACACCGGCCCGCATCGTCGCGATTCGTCCCCTGCGCGACGGCGTGATCTCCGACTTCGAAGTGACGGAAGCGATGCTGCGCTATTTCATCGAAAAAGCGCACAGCCGCAGCGCGTTCAGCGTGCCGCGCCCCCGCGTGGTCATCGGCATTCCGTCCGGCGTGACAGAGGTCGAAAAGCGTGCGGTGTACGACGCCGCGCGTTCAGCCGGCGCGCGCGAAGCCTTCCTGATCGAGGAACCCATGGCCGCTGCGGTCGGCGCCGGCCTGCCGGTCATGGAAGCGCAGGGCAGCCTGATCGTGGACATCGGCGGCGGCACGACGGAAGTGGCGGTCTTCTCGCTGGGCGGCATCGTCGTCTCGCGGTCGATCCGCGTCGCCGGCGACGAGATGGACGAAGACGTCATCAACTATGCGCGCCAGAAGTACAACCTGCTGATCGGCGAGCGCATGGCCGAAAAAGTGAAGATCGCCATCGGATCGGCGTATTCGCTGCCCGAGGAAAAGACGATGACGCTGCGCGGCCGCAACCTCGTGACCGGCCTGCCGGAGGCCGTCGAAGTGTCGTCGATCGAAATCCGCGAAGCGTTGTCCAATTCGATCGGCACCATCGTCGAAACCGTGCGCGCCACTCTCGACGAAACGCCTCCTGAGCTGGTGGCCGACCTGATGGAAACGGGCATCGCGCTGGCCGGCGGCGGCGCGCTCATGCAGGGCCTCGTGGAGCGCATCGCCGACGAGACCAACATTCATACGTGGATCGCCGAAGATCCGCTGACGTGCGTGGCCCGCGGCGCCGAAGCCGTGCTCGAAAAGCTCGACGAGCTGGCGCCGGTGCTCGTCGGCCTCGAACGCAATTCGACGTCGCAGGCCAGCCCGACGACCAGCGTGCGCCGCATCGCCTAATCCGAACCATCGCCCATGAACCGACAACGCTCCGGCTCTCCGCTGGCGCCGTCGATCGCCATAGGAATCGCCGTCCTCGTCCTGCTGGCCAGCCTGGCCGCACCCGGCTGGCTCTGGGACAGCCCGCTCGCGCGCGTGCTGCGGCCGATCGAATCCGCCGCGTCCACCGTCGTGCGCAGCATGCAAAACCTGCTCGGCCCGCTCACCGGCGGGGCCGCGTCGCAGCAGGACGTCGCGTTTTTGCAGCAGCAGCTGGCCGCTCTTTCAGCGGAAAATGTGCGCCTGCGCGAGTTTCAGGCCGAGCTGCGTCAGATGCGGCTGCTCAATGAATTCGCCGCCACCAACCCCGCTCTCGACTTCGTCGGTGCGGACGTCATCGGCCTCAGCAGCCCGGAGTGCGCCGGCCAGCCCGCCGCCGGCCCGCAGGTCGGCATCTGCGCTGCCGTGATCGCCGGCGACCCGAGTCCCTACGCGCGCTTCGTCACGATCAATGCCGGCCGCAACGCCGGCATCGTGCCCGGCATGCCGGTCATCGGCGGCGGCGGTGTGCTCGTCGGCCGCATCGGTCGCAACGTCGGACCGACTTCGGCGCAGGTGCAGCTCATCAACGACCCTTCCTCTTTCATCAACGTCCAGCTCGTCGGCTCGCGCGCCACCGGCACCGTCGCCGGCCAGAGCGACGGCACGCTCCGCCTGCAGAACGTGCTGCAGACCGAAGTCGTGCAGCCGGGCGACCTGATCGTCACCAGCGGCCTCGGCGGCGGACTGCCGCCCGGCCTCACCGTGGGCCAGGTCGACACGCTCATCAGCAAGGACCTCGAAACGCTCAAAGAAGCCACGGTGCGCCCAGGCGCCGACGTCGGCCGGCTCGAGGTCGTCCTGATTCTCAAGTTCATCCCACCGACCTGACATGCGTCGCCACGTGTTCGCCGCCGTCGTGCTGGTTCTCCTCGCCCTCGCCGAGGCCACGGTGCTGCCGCGCCTGCTCATCGGCGTGCCGCGGCCGAACCTCGTCCTCGTCGTGGCCTGCACATGGTCGGCGCTGCGCACCGAGGAAGGCTTCGTCTGGGTGCTGGGCGGCGGCCTGCTGCTCGATCTGTTCACCAGCGCTCCGTTCGGAACGCACACGGTGGGACTGATGCTGGGCAACATCATTGCCTTCGTGCTCGGGCGCTTTCCGCTGCCGGCGGAATTCTTCCGCGTGACGAACTGGGTGGCATTCGCCACCGTGACTTTTCATGCGACGCAGCTCGTGATGCTGGCGCTGGACCAGCGGCCCTTCGACGGCGCCCTCGCGCTCGGCAGCGTCATCCTGCCGCTCCTGGTGATCAACCCGATCCTGTCGCTGGCAGCCTACGGCATCCTGGCGCCGCTGCAGGCGCGCCTGAACGAGCAGGAGCGATTCGCCCGACGCGTGTAGCTGCAGTTCAGAGAATTGCGGTAATCTGCATCCGTTCATGTTCTTCGACGAGTTTCCGGTTCAGCGCCGCTCCAGCCACGCTCCGCCCCCCGACGAACGGGGCGGCCGCACACGGCTGCTCCTGCTGATGATCGGCGTCACGATCGTGTTCTTCACGCTCGGCGGGCGCCTGTTCTACCTGCAAAACACGCGACGCAGCGAATTTGAAACCGAGGCGGTGCGCCGCAGCAACATCGTGCGCTACAGCGCCGCCACGCGCGGCCTGATCTACGATCGCAACGGCATCCCGCTCGTGCGCAACGCGCCGTCGTATCAGATCGCCATCGTGCCGATTCGCCAGGCCACGTACAGCGACGACGAAGAAGCCGTCAATCCGCTCACCGGCCTGCCCATCACCACGACGGCCGGCGTGGCCGTGAACGAGGCCATCATCCGCCAGCGCATCGAACGCATCGCCGTGTACAACCGGCTGGCGCAGCTGATCAGCCAGCCGGGCATCACCGCCGGCGAAATTTTCACCAAAGTGCAGCAGGCGCGTCTGGCCGGCCGCACCTTCGAGCCGGTCGTCGTCGCCGAGAACGTGCCGCGCAACACCGCGCAGATCATTCAGGAGCAGTCGCTGCTGATGCCCGGCGTCATCGTGCAGACGGTCGGTTCGCGCATTTATCCGTTCGGCGACCTCTTCGGTGCGATCCTCGGCTACACCGGCAAAATCCTCGACACCACCGCCCGCCAGTACAGCCTGCAGCGCGAAGGCGCCGACCTCGTCGACGTCGGCTTCAACGGCTATCGCTACGACATCGACAACGACCGCATCGGCGTCACCGGCATCGAGTCGTTCGCCGAACGCGAGCTGCGCGGCGTCAAGGGCGTGCGCGAGTCCATCATCGACGTGTCCTTCGAAGAAATCAGCATCGTGCGCGAAGTCACGCCGACCGTCGGCAACAACGTGCGTCTGACGATCGACCTGCGCCTGCAGAACATCATCAGCGAGACGCTGCGCTACGGCCTGAACGAATCCAAGGCGCCGCGCGGCGCGGTGGTGGCGATCGATCCCAACACCGGCGAAATTCTCGGCATGGTCGGGTTCCCGACCTACGACAACAACCTCTTCGCGCGCGGCATCACGCCCGAGGAGCTGGCGACGCTCAACGCCGACATCCACAAGCCGCAGCTGAACCACGCCACGCAGGAAGCGGTGCAGCCGGGATCGACGTTCAAAATCGTGTCGGCCGCCGCGATCATGCAGGAAACCGAGGACTCGGTGGAAGCGTCCACGCTGATCGACGACCCAGGCGTCTTCGATCTGCCCGACGACTTCAACCCCGAAGGCACCGGGCAGAAGTTCTATTGCTGGATCGGTCTGCGCGGCGGACGCCACGGCCTGCAGAACGCCGAGCTGGCGATCAAGAATTCCTGCAACACGTACTTCCGCAAAGCCATCGGCGGATACAAGCCCGACAACATCGTCGGCGTCGGCTCGGACGCGCTGAGCAAATGGGCGGAAGCATTCGGCATCGGCGAATCGTCATACGACATCGGCATCCCGTACGTGCCCGGCTACCCGGCCAGCTTCTCACGCAACCTGCAGCGCCAGGGCGGCATCTGGACGCAGGGCGACGACTACAACGTCGCCATCGGCCAGGGCAAGCTCAACGCCACCGTGCTGGAAATGGCCAACGTCGCCGCCGTCGTCGCCAACGGCGGCACGCTGTACCAGCCGCAGCTGGTGCGCGACGTGATCGATTCCCGCAACCAGATCGTGCACCCGTTTCAGCCCAAGGTGCTGCGGCGCGTGCCGATCGACCCGGAATACATGGCGATCCTGCAGCGCGGCATGTGGCGCGTGGTGAACGAGGAAGGCGGCACCGCGTCGTTCAGCGCCAGCCTCGCCAAGTGGGGCCTCGAATACGCCGCCAAAACCGGCACCGCCGAATACTGCGACGACCTCGCCCAGCAGGCGCGCATCTGCCCGCCATTCACCGAATTCCTCCCGACCCACGCGTGGTACATCGCCTACGCACCGGCGGACGAGCCGAAGATCGCCCTGGCCGTCTATCTCTACAACGGCGGCCAGGGTTCAGCGACGGCTGGCCCCGTCGCCGCGCGCATCCTGGCCAAATACTTCAACCTGCCGATTCCCGAGGATCAGCTGCCGCGCGTGCAGCAGAGCGCGCAGGACTAGCGCACCACCGGCCCGGTGGCGTCGACTTCGAACGCCGCCGCGACGCCGTTGACATCGACCGTGTACGCCCCGGCCGCGAGCCCGGCGACGTCGATGGCCACGTCGATCTCGAAGTCCTTCACCACCTGCGCGCACATGCGATCCTTCGGCCGCAGCGTGCCGACGTTCACGCGCATCGTGCTGCCGTCGCGCACCTGCGTCACCGCGCCGAGCGACGTGCACGCATCCCCCAGATATCCGGCCACCTTCGCCGTCACCTGCTGCGGCTTGCCCGGGTCGACGCGCAGCGTCACGCGATCGACGCCGGCCATGCCGATCTGCATCGCGCTCGCCAGCGGCGACTCGAGCGGCGACGCCAGCGGCGATGCCAACGGCTCGACCGGGGCAGCCGCTGCTTCCACCGGCGCTGTCGTCGGCGACGCCGACTGCGCCGTCGGCTTCTCGATTGCGCCCGTCGTCTCTCCACCGCTGTTGCAGGCCGTCATCGTGATCACCACCACACACAACGCACCGACCAGTGCGCTGTTCTTGATTTTCATCGCGTTCATGTCAAACATTCTCCATCTACTTTCGTCCGTCCGATCATGCGTCCGTCCGTTCCTCCCCCGGCGCTTCTCCCGGTTCAGCTCCCCGTTCATTCCTCCGCGCATCGCCGTTGCGCGCCGCATTTCCGATCCGCCGCAGCCGCTCGACGAAACGACGCACGAGCGCCTCCATGTTACTCCGCCGGGAAAGAGCGGGATCACCGCCGAGCGCGCCGTCGGGCTCGTCGCGCAGCGATGTCGGCGGCGGCCCGGCGCGCCGCACGAACACCACGTCGTCGTACACGGTCGGCGCGAAGCCCAGTCCGCGATACAACGACGCCGACGCGCGCAGGTGCTCGCCGCTGCCGAGGTGCAGCTCGATCACGTCCGGGGCCGCGTGCAGGGAATCGATCACTGCCTTGAGCACCAGCGCCTCGAGCGGCTGCCCCCACAGGTCGGCATCCAGCTGCAGCGTCACGTGAGCCGTCGACGCGTCCTCCGCGGCGACGGTCGCCAGTCCGACGGCATGGTCGCCGACGATGCACAGCAGGCACTCGTCTGCGGGCGGCGGGCGCAGATCGGTGCGCGCCAGATCGGCGCACCACGAATCGCCGACCGCCGCTTCGTAATCGTACCAGCGATCGAAGGACTCGCGCGCCTCGGCGCCAGCCAGCGCTTCGACGCGCACGGCGCTGTTCGTCAGCGGCAGCGCGCCCGGCCGCGCGCGCCGCAGGAACTGCGGTCGATAGCGCTGAAAGCCGCATGCCAGCGCGCAGCGCGTGGCCGCCACGTCGCTCGCCGGCACCCGCACCCACAGCCAGTCGATGCCGCGCTCGCGCACCACGGCCTCGGCGTCGATGAGCAACGTGCGCGCGATGCCGCGTCGTCGCAGGTCCGGCGCCACCGCCAGCGCCCGGATGCGCGCCGACATGCTTCCGCGCTCGAGCAAAATAAACCCCGCCGGTTCGATGTTCAGCAGCTCGACGAGCACGGTGCCCGCCGCCGGCATCAGCAGGCCGGCCAGCAGTTCGCGTCCGAGCGGCCGCGCCGCCCACGCCGCCAGTTCGGCGTCCAGCACGGCCAGGTCCTCCGGTTCGAGATCGTAGAGCAGCCTTCGCACATCACCGAACGTCCCCGGCATCGGGTTCGCGCCGGACGTGCGCTGCGTTGCGCGCGGCGTAGTCATCCGCGGCAATTCTACGGGTGTGATCATGTTTTAATTAGCCCCATGCCGAAGCCCCTCACGCGAACGTTCGAGGCGCTGCTTATCCTGGCGGTGCTGGCCGTGGTGCTGTTCGGCGCCACGTGGCTCGGGACGTCGCCCATCACGCTCCCGCGACAACCGTCCGTCGACGCCGCCGGCGCATCGACTTCGGCCGACGCCGGTCCCACTCCGGCTCCCATCGATGCAACCATCGCCGCCATCACGACGAACGGCGCCCCGATCGATCCAGAGGCCACCGCCATACCTGCCGCCGCGTCGGACGTGGTCACGCCCACCGACGCCGCCCAAAGCGCGAGCTCACCGACCTCCGCTGCGGCGCAGCAGCCGCCGACCAGCCTCGACGCCAATTTCGGGCCGTCCGATCTGGACGCGAACGACGCTCCGCTGCTCGAACAGGCCGCCGGCACCATCAACTTCCTGCTCATCGGAAGCGACGCCTCCGCAGACCGGCGCTATGCCCGCACCGATTCCATCATCGTCGCCAGCATCAATCCGGAAATCCCCAGCGTCAGCATGCTGTCGATTCCCCGCGATACGCACGTGCGCATCCCCGGATTCGGCGAAGATCGCATCAACACCGCGTTCGAACGCGGCTATCAGAGCGAATACCCCGGCGGCGGCCCGCGCTTCCTCGCGCTCGTGCTGCGCAAGAATTTCGGCATCCACATCGACCATTTCGTGCGCATCGATTTTCAAGGATTCATCAAAGCCATCGACACGCTCGGCGGCATCGAAGTCCTCGCCGAATGTGAACTGCACGATACGTTCCCCGACCCGCAAAATCCCCGGCGCGGCATCGATCTCGACGTCTATCCCGGCCGAGTCTCGCTGACCGGCCAGCAGGCGCTGTGGTACTCGCGCTCGCGCTGGAGCACCAGCGACTTCGACCGCGCCCGACGCCAGCAAAAGGTGCTGCGCGCCGTGCTGCGCAAGGCGCGCCAGAGCGACCTGCTGCAGAACGCGATCGGCCTATACGGCGATTTTCGTGACAATGTCGAAACTTCCGTCGGCATCGGCGACCTGACGAGCCTCGTCGATATCGCCCGCCGCCTCGACGACATCACGATCAAGAACCGCGTCATTACGTTCCCGGTCGTCAAGTCCGTCACGCGCGCAGACGGCGCCATGGTTCTGCAGCCGCAGTCCGACATCCTCGCCTACGTCGCCGAAGCGCTGGCGCCGCCCGTCGCCAACCGCGTGCAGACTCGCCTCGGCGTCGAGGTGTCCAACGCATCGTCGCGCACAGACATGGAGCTGGTCGCCGCCGAACGCCTCACCTGGGAGGGCTTTCTCGTCGTCGGCACGGAAACACGGCAGGAGAAATTCCCGAAGACGCAGATCGTCGACTTCTCGACGTCGCCGAAGGGCTCGCCCATCCCGCGCCTGCGCTCGATCTTCGACGTCGCCGGCGAAGACGTCATCGGCCAGGCCGACCCGAGCAGCCCGTCGGTCGCCCGCATCGTCCTCGGCGAGGATTACCAGTCGTGCCCGAACACGGCAAACATCGCCGCCGACGTCGTCACGCAGCCGGCAGCCGGCACGCTGATCCCGACGGCTACGCCGTGATTACGCCATGAATACGCCGAGCAGCGTAGCGCGCGCACGTTCCAGCGCCTGACGCGCCGCGCCCAGCGACGCGATGCGCGTGCGATCGCGCGTCACCACCAGCACCACGGCGTCGGCCACCGCGGCCAGCAGCGACGCATCCGCATATGACGCGGCCGGCGGCGCGGTGATCAGCACGACGTCGGCCGCCGCCGAGAGCTCGCGCAGCACGTCGGTGACGTTGGGCGAGCTCAGCACGTCGGACGCAATCACCGGCCCGCGCCCGGCCGTCAGAATTCGCAAGCCCGCGACCGGGCCGTCCTGCAGGAGCGCCGACGCGTCGGTGGCCAGCGCCTGCACGAAGCCGGATTCGTTCGACATGCCGAAGAGCGCATGCACCTGCGAATCGCGCAGATCGCCGTCGACGAGAATCGCGCGGCGTCCGCTCTGGGCAAACACCACGGCCAGGTTGGCCGCCGCTTCGGCCGCCGACCCGCCCGCGTCGGGTGCGGCCACCACCAGCGTCTTCATCCCGGTGTCCGTGATGGCGAATTGAATGTTGGTGCGCAGCGTGCGATACGCTTCCGCCACTGCCGAGTTCGGGGAGGTAAGTGTGACCAGGTTCATGCGTTTTCCGTCGGCAGCACCGCCAGCAGCGGCGCATCGAGTTGTTCGAGGACATCGGCCGGTCGTCGCACATACGCCGCCGCGCGCCGCTCGAGAATCAAAAGCACCAGCGCGCCGACGATCAGGCCGAGCAGGCCGCCGGCGAGCGTGTTGATGCTGGTGCGCGGCGTGTACTGGGAATACCGCGGCGCATCGCCCAGCACCACTTCGACGCGATCTTCGCGCCGCTGCCGCGCGTTGTCGCGGTCGCGATACTCTTTCAACAGGTCGGCCCACGTGCGCGCGATGTCGTTGGCCGTGTCGCCGTCGTAGTCGCTGACTTCGATCTCGATGCCGAAGCTCGCGGCGTCGTCGGCCATTCTGGTGTTGCCGTAGATCGTCGCCGGCGAGTAGTCGAGCTGCAGCCGCTGCGCCACTTCGGCGGCGTTGCGCTCGGTCCAGATGATCTGAATATACGAGAGCAGCAGCGTCTTGGCGGACTGCGTCAGGCCCAGGTCGCTGCGCGCCGGCTGCACCGTCAGCTTCATCGTCGAGCGATACACCGGCGTCTGCAGTCGGCTGAACACGAGGCCGGAGCCGGCGCCGAGTACAGCCAGCAGCAGCGCCAGCCAGCCGCGCCGCTTCAATAGTGTTAGAAAATCCATCGCATCCATGGTGAACAAGTGAAATCTGCAAGATCGCCCTGCGGCGTGGTCACCTGCCTGCGTCCCCCAGCACCGGCAGATCGATCTGCCGGCCATCGCGCACGTAGGGATCCAGCGCATGCCATGCGAACGCCGCCAGCAATCCGGCGGCGACGGCCAGCGCAGCGCGGACCGGCAAGTCGAAGCGTGAACGCAGCGGCGCCGGCACCGCCACCGCCGCCGGCGGGTCGAGCAGGCGCACCGGCGCGGCCGCCGCGTTCGTCAGCTGCGGCCAGTACGCCGCGGCGTTCTCCGCCAGTTCGTCGGCGACCGCGCGAGCGATGGATTCGGCCTGCGCCGCGTCCGCCCAGCTCACCGTCACTTTCAGGTAGCTCGCCACGTATTCGCTGCGAATGACGCCCACCGGCACGGCGATGCCGGCCGCCTGCAGCCGCGCGCTCACGTTCGCCGCGAACGCACCGGTCTCCACCGCCTGCGCCAGCGCGCGCGTGACATACTCCGAAGCCAGCCAGTTGTAGTGGCGATCGTAGCCGTACGCGCCCGGGCTGACCGCCTCGGGCGGCAGTCCACCGGCGAAGCGCATGGTCACGGCGTACGTCGGCGCCGTCGGCACGGGTGCCGTGAACAGCGTCACGGCCGCGATCAACAGCGCCGGCAACAGCAGCGCCGGCCACCGTCTCCGCAGAATGAACGCATAGTCCAGAATTTGCATCGAGGTGCGTAGCCTATCACGTCCGGACGCCGCTACACCAGGTCGATGCGGCTGCGTCGCTTCAGCTCGTCGACGATGCGCTTGACGTCCTGTGTGCGATCGAGCGCGCACACCAGCAGCGCGTCGGGCGTGTCCACCACGACGACGCCCTCCAGCCCGACGGTGGCGATCAGGCGGCCGCTGGAGCTGCGCACCAGCGAATCACGGGTGTCGATGGCCACGAAGTGCTCGGCCTGCACGGCGTTCCCGCTCTCGTCGTGGCCGAGCGCCTCGAACAGCGCCGTCCACGAGCCGATGTCGCTCCATCCGATGTCCACCGGAACGACGGCCATTCCCTGCGCGCCTTCCATGATCGCGTAGTCGATCGACAGCTTCGGTGCCTGCGGCCAGCGCCGCGCCAGCTCGCCTTCGTAGCCGGCCGTGCCGATGAACGCCTGCAGTTCACGCAGATCCGCTGCAAACGCCGGGTGCTGCCGTTCGAATTCGGCCAGCCCGGTGGCTGCCGTCATGATGAACATGCCGCTGTTCCACGAATGACGACCGCCCTCCAGATACGCGCGCGCCACGTCCTGCGGCGGCTTTTCCGTGAAGCGCACGACGGCATAGATGCCGCCGCCCAGGTCGTCGCCGCGCTCGATGTAGCCGAAGCCGGTCGAGGCATGCGTCGGCCGGATGCCGAGCGTGACGATGCCGCCGCCCTCGGCGTGCCGCGCCGCCCGCGCCAGCACGTCGCGAAACCCCTCGACGTCGGCGATGTGATGGTCCGCCGAGAGAATCGCCACCATCGCGTCCGGATCCGCCGCGTGCACATGCGCCAGCCCCAGCCCGGCCGCCGGGCCGCTGTCGCGCGGCCCGGGTTCGAGGACGTAGTTCGAAGCCGGGATCCCGGGCACCTGCCGCTGAAAGACCTCCGCCATCTCGGCGTTCGTCACCACCCATACGCGTTCGAGCGGAATCAACGGCGCCAGTCGCTCGGCCGTCACGCGAAACATGCTGCGCTCTTCGAGAAGCGCCAGCGCCTGCTTCGGCGTGTTCTTGCGGCTCAGCGGCCAGAGTCGAGTGCCGCTCCCTCCTGCCATGATCAGTGCGTGAATCATCCCGGGCAAGTCTAGCGCAGGGGAGCGGTCAATGCATAGCGGTTGATCCCGGCCTGCCGCACCGCGCCGCGCAGCTCGAGCATGACCAGCAGGCCGGTCACGGCATCTGCGGTGAGCGCGGCGTCGCGCACGAGCTCGTCGATCGTCATCGGTTCGTGCGTCATGCGCAGCAGCAGCGCGCGCTCGGCGTCGCTCAGAGGAATGTCCGGCGCATCCGCGGCCGGATTCGCTCGCGCACCTGCCGAACCGCGCAGGTTCAGCTGCTCGAGCAGTTCGTCGACATCGAGAAACGGCGCCGCGCCGCTGGCCAGCAGGCGATTCGTGCCGCGGCTGCCGGCGCTGAAGATGTTCCCCGGCGCGGCGAAGACGTCGCGCCCCTGCTCGACGGCGAATTCGGCCGTGATCAGCGCCCCACTCCGCACGTCGGCTTCCACGACGACCGTGCCGAGGCTCATGCCGCTGATGATGCGGTTGCGCGGCGGAAAGTTGGCCGGCTCGGGCGGCGCACCGACCGGGTAGTCGCTCACGACGGCGCCGGATGCGGCGATGCGCTGCGCCAGTGCCGTGTGCTGCAAGGGATAGGACTGCTCCGCCCCGCACGCCAGCACCGCGACGGTGCGGCCGCCCGCCGCCAGCGCCGCCTCGTGCGCCACGGCGTCGATGCCGCGCGCCATGCCGCTCACCACCGTCACCCCGCGGCGCGCCAGCTCACGGCCGAGCAGCGCCGCCACGTCGCGCCCGTACGGCGTCGGCTTGCGCGTGCCCACCACCGCCACAGCCGCCGCATCCACCGGCTGCAGCGCCCCGCGCACGAACAGCACCGGCGGCGGATCGTGCAAATGGCGCAGCAGCGCCGGATACTCGGGATCGTCCCAGCACAGCGCAGACAGCCCGGCGCGCGCCACCGCCTCCATCTCCCGCTGCGGATCCAGCAACCGCTGCGCCGCCGCGATCGCGCCGACTGACTTTTCGTCCAGGCCGCAGCGCGCCAGATCGAACGGCTCGGCGCGCCACGCCGCCTCCAGCCCGCCGAAATGGGCGATCAATTTTCGAATGCGCACCGGGCCGACGCCGCGGATGCGCGCGAATACCAGAAACCAGGGAAGTGAGGATGCCGACACAGGCGGTTAGAGTAACCCCAAACGTCGCCGGCGACGCACTCAGGCTCCGAAGTGTCAGCAACTGTCGGACTGCTATTCCAGCCCGTCCGGAATAATCACATAAATGCGCTGGGCGTCGGGGTCGATGCGCTTGACGCAGCTGTCGATGACCGGCAGCAGCAGCTCGCCCTGCGGGCGGGCGACCACGAACACGTCGTTGCTGCCGGTGGCCAGCACCTCGACGAGTGCGCCGATTTCGGCGCCGTTCATGTCGACCACGCGCATGCCGACGAGATCGGAGGCGTAAAACTCGCCCTCGGGCAGCGACGGCAGATCACGGCGTTCGACGTGCACCTCGACGCCGCGTAAAGCTTCGGCGGCGTTGCGATCGGCGACGCCGTCGAGCTTCAAGAGAAGAGACTCCTGATGCATGCGCGCGCCGCGCACGTGCGACGGCGATTCAGAGGCACCGAGATACACGCGCTTGACGTGCTGCGGCTCGAGCGCGCTCTGATATTCGGGCTGCAGCTGCACCTTCACCTCACCCAGGATGCCATGGGGACGGGTGATGCGCCCGATCGTGATGCGTGACGGCGTCGTCACGGGTTAGTCGCCGATGTCGAGCATGACGCGGCGTCCGCGTCGATTGCTGATGCGCAGCAGCACGCGCATGGCGTTCGCCAGCTTGCCGTCGCGCCCGATCACGCGCCCCAGCTCGCCGTCGGCCACCTGCAGGTGCAGATACGTGGTGCCGCCGTCGCGCCGTTCCTCGACCACGACGGCATCCGGGTTGTCCACCAGGCCGCGGGCGATGTAATCGATCAGTTCCCTCATGTCGTGCGATCCTTCGTGCGATCAGGTCGGCCGCACGACGGCAAATCGTCATGCGGCCGACCCATGAACTCAGGCCTTGGGCGCCTTCGGGGCGGGCGTGCGACCGATCTTGGTGCGCGGGCTGATCGCCGGGCGCGCAGCCTCGGCCGCAGCCGCTTCCGCGACCAGCGCAGCCACATCCTCACCCTTCTTCAGGCGCTCGAAGCGTTCCAGCGTGCCGTTATTCTTCAGCAGGCGGGCGACCGCCTCGCTCGGCTGCGCGCCGACGCGCAGCCAGTGCAACGCCTGCTGCTCCACGATCTTGACGCTCTCCGGTTCCGTGCGCGGGTTGTAGGTCCCCACGATCTCGATGAACGCACCGTCGCGCGGCGATTCCTTATCGGCCACCACGATGCGATACGTCGGCTGACGCTTGCTGCCCATTCGGCGAAGTCGGATTCGAACCATTTTTCTCCCTATTTCCCGCATGTCGGCGGGACTAGCTATTTTTTCGGGTACTTCGGGATTAGTGTGGCACACGGGCTGAGAGTCAGGCGGAAAGGACGCCTCCCAATGCTCCCGACCCTAATCACCTTCTACCGCGCATCAACCCGCCCATCATACGCATTCGCGGGTTGTTTGACAACTTTTTCATCATTTCCTGTGCGTCACGAAATTGCCGGAGCATCTGATTCAGCTCCTGCACCGTCGTGCCGCTGCCGGAAGCCACACGCCGCTTGCGCGACGCATTCAGCACATCCGGGTTGCGACGCTCTGCGCGCGTCATCGAGCAGATCATCGCCTCCACGCGCTTGAACTGCTTCTCCGTGGTCTCCGGCGCCACGTCCTTGAGCGCATCCTTCATGCCGGGGATCATGCCCAGCAGATCGCCCAGCGGGCCCATTTTACGGATCTGACGCATCTGCCCGAGGAAGTCCTCCAGGTCGAAGCGCGCGCCGAGCATCTTCTCAGCCGTCTTGAGCGCCTCTTCCTCGTCGAACTGCGCCTGCGCACGCTCGATCAGCGTGAGCACATCGCCCATGCCGAGGATGCGCGATGCCAGCCGATCCGGGTGGAACTGCTCGAACGCGTCCGGCTTTTCGCCCACCGCCAGGAACTTGATCGGCACGCCCGTCACCGAGCGCATCGAGATCGCCGCGCCGCCGCGCGCATCACCGTCGACT
>JBIIIA010000223.1:0-5654 GCA_044235195.1 Thermoflexales bacterium | reverse complement strand
GATGACGTCGGCTCGCGCCGGTTCTATAATCTCCACAGCAATTTCGTCAGCAATTTCGTCGAATGGCGCGCGGCCGGTTGCACGGCCGGCGTCGTTCGCACAGTAAACAGGAATACGACTCGATGACCATCCTCGCAAATAAGCAGACGCGACTCATCGTGCAGGGCATCACCGGCCGCGAAGGCGACTTTCATGCTCGCCAGATGCACAAATACTCCGGCATCGTCGTCGGCGGCGTGACGCCCGGCAAGGGCGGCATGGAGCTGGATTACGACGGCGACAAGATCCCCGTGTTCGATACCGTCGGTGAGGCCGTGCGCAAAACCGGCGCGAACGCCACCGTGATTTACGTGCCGGCACGCTTCGCCGCCGACGCGGTGCTCGAAGCCGCTGATGCCGGCGTGCCGCTCATCGTCTGCATCACCGAGGGCATCCCGGTGCTCGATATGGTGCGCGTGCGCGCCTACCTCGACGCCAAGGGCGCCAGCCTGCTCCTCGGCCCGAACTGCCCCGGCCTGCTCACGCCCGGCCAGGCCAAGATCGGCATCATCCCCGCCGTCATCGCCACCCCCGGCAAGGTCGGCGTTGTGTCGCGCAGCGGCACGCTGACGTACGAGGCCGTCGATTCGCTCACGCGCGCCGGCATGGGCCAGAGCACGATCGTCGGCATCGGCGGCGACCCGGTGCGCGGCCTGAACTTCCTCGACGTCGTCAAGATGTTCAACGACGACCCGGACACCGATTCCATCGTCATGATCGGTGAGATCGGCGGCAGCGACGAAGAGGCGGCCGCCGAATGGATTCGCGACAACGTGAAGAAGCCGATGGCGGGCTTCATCGCCGGTCTGAGCGCCCCGGAAGGCAAGCGCATGGGACACGCCGGCGCCATCATCGAGGGCGGCAAGGGCACCGCGCAGAGCAAGATGGAGGCGATGACCGCCGCCGGCATTAAGGTCGCCACGCTCGTCACGCAGATCCCGCAGCTCCTGCAGCAGGCGATGGTGGAAAAAGCCGCCGCCGCTGCGCTGCTCGCTGCGCCCGGCACGCCGATCTCGGACGCCGGCGCCGCCGCTCTGAAGAAGCCGGCCGCGAACTAGCAACCCGCACGGATTCCGGATTCGCGATTTCAGGTGTGCCGTGCTCTGACATTGCGAATCCGAAATCTGCTATGGCCAAGTACTACGTCGTCTGGGTCGGGCGTCGCCCCGGCGTATTTTCGCGCTGGGCGGACTGCGATGCGCAGGTTACCGGCTTCCCGGGCGCGCGCTTCAAGGCATTCGAAAATCGCGCCGCCGCGGAGCAGGCGCTCGAAGCCGGCTACGCAGCGTTTGCTGCGTCCAAGGCGCAGGTTCCTGCACCGGAAATTCCCGCGGAAGCGCTGGAGAGCTATGCCGTCGACGCCGCCTGCGACGGCAGCCCGGGCAATCTCGAATATCGCTGCGTGAAAATCGGCGACCGCACCGAGGTTTTTCACCAGGGTCCGTTCACCGACGGCACCAATAACATAGGCGAATTTCTCGCCATCGTGCACGCACTGGCGCTCTTCAAGAAGCAGGCGATCGTCGCGCCGCTGTATTCGGATTCCCGCATCGCCCTGTCCTGGATCGCCGCGCAGACCTGTCGAACCAACCTGGTGCGCACCGCCCACAACGAGACCGTGTTCCAGCTGATCGCTCGAGCCGAGACATGGCTGCGCGACAATGAATGGAACACACCGCTTCGCCTTTGGCGCACCTCCAAATGGGGCGAAAACCCGGCCGATTTTGGCCGCAAATGACCGCGGATGCACCTATAACCGCTGGTGGGCATAAAAACTCACCCTCTCCTCAGTTATGTGCTTTATAGTCGCATCCATTCGCTGCTGCGATCATTCGCAATAGCGACATGTGATGGGACATGAGGACGATTTTCGCCATTCGCTGCGTGAACGTGGGTATCGGATCACCCCGCAGCGCGAGCTGATTCTCGCCGCAGTGCGCGCCGGAGACGGCCATTGCACCGCAGACGAGGTCTTCCACCGCGTCGCTGCGCAGGCGCCGGGTTTGAGCCGCGCCACCGTGTACCGCACGCTCGAATTCCTGGTGCGCGAACATCTCGTGACGAGCGCCGACCTCGGCGAGGGACGTCGCGTCTACGAATCGGTCGAATCCGAATCGCACCATCACTTGGTCTGCACGCGTTGTCGTGCGGTGCAGCAAATCGACCACGATGAAGTGGCCGTCTTGTACGTCACGTTGCAGCACAAATACGGGTTCCGCGCTTCGGCGGATCACCTTGCGTTTTTCGGCCTGTGTCGCCACTGCCTGGCGGAAGTGACATAGCGCCGGCATCCGTCCCGCAGCATCGGTTTTTCTGCTGTGTTCGAACATCGATGGGTTGTGAGTTGTGTGATTTTTCGTGATTCATAGGAGGTTGATCGACATGTTGAGTTCTCCCGCGCAGTTGCACGTGCCCGATGGATTTTTGACGACGAGCGTGTCGCTCGTGCTCTGGGCACTGTCCGTGCTCGCCGTGGCCATTTCGCTGCGCCGCGTCGGCGACGATCTCGGCGACCGCCAGGTGCCGATGATGGGCGTGCTCGCCGCCTGCATCTTCGCCGGCCAGATGCTGAACTTCCCGGTCGCCGGCGGCACCAGCGGCCACCTCGTCGGCGCCGCGCTGGCGGCCATCCTGCTCGGACCGTGGGCCGGCATTCTCGTGCTGACCTGCGTGGTCGGCATTCAGGCGCTCATCTTCCAGGACGGCGGCCTGCTGGCGATGGGTTCGAACATCTTCAACATGGGCGTGGTGAGCGTGTTCAGCGCCTGGGGCGTGTATCGCCTGGTGCAGAAATTCGCGCGCGGCGCGCGCTGGGGCATGCTGGTCGGCGGCTTCGCCGCGGCATGGATCTCCGTGCAGGTGGCCTCGCTGTCGACGGCGCTGCAGCTGGCGGCGGCCGGCGCCTCGCCCGCCAATATCGCCGTGCCGGCCATGGCCGGTGTGCACGCGTTGATCGGCATCGGCGAAGGTCTGATCACCGTCGGCGCGTTGACGTTCCTGGCGGCGACGCGCCGGGACCTGATCACGCATGAGAAAACCGCCGCCGCCGCCGGGCGCGGCGTCTGGGCCGTCGGCCTGGCGATCGCAATCGCGCTGGCCGTGGTGTCTCCGCTGGCTTCTGCGGACCCCGACGGGCTCGAGCGCGTCGCGGAAGATGTCGGCTTCCTCGATCGTGCTGTGGATGCGCCGTACTCAATCATTCCGGATTACGTAGTGCCCGGAGTTTCGAACGAAGCCGTCGCCACGATTCTGGCCGGCGTGATCGGTCTGCTGATGGTGTTCGCTGTCGCCTATGGCATCGCGCGACTGCGTCGCCGCGCCACCACGGCGTAGACCAAACGATGCACGTTCATTTTCTCGATCCATACCAGGACCTGCGCAGCCCAGTGCATGCACTCGACGCGCGCGTGAAGCTCGTCCTGGCGCTGTGCTTCATCCTCGTCACGTCGCTCACGCCCAACGGCGCATGGCCGGTGCTGATCATGCTGTTCGCATTGTCGATCAGCGTGATCCTGCTCGCTGGCCTCGAGCTCGGCTACGTGCTGCGCCGCGCTGTGCTGGTCGCGCCGTTCGCGCTTGCTGCGGTGCCGCTGATCTTCACCGCGCCCGGCCCGCGCATCGAGATCGGCGCCACCGGCATCGCGCTGTCCGAACCCGGCGTGGTGCGCATGCTCAGCGTGCTGGCGAAATCGTACGTGTCGATGCAGATGGCTGTGGTGCTGGCATCGACGACGCCGTTTCCGGCGCTGCTGCAGGCAATGCGGGCCATTCGCCTGCCGCGGCTGCTGGTGGCGGTATTCGGTCTGATGTGGCGCTATCTCTTCGTGCTGGTGGACGAAGTCATGCGCCTGATGCGCGCGCGTGATTCACGCAGCGGCGCGCTCGATCCGGCGCAGCGCGTGGGCGGCAGCATCGCCTGGCGCGCGCGCACCGCCGGCGGCATGGCCGGCAACTTGTTCATGCGCTCGTTCGAGCGCGGCGATCGCATCTACGACGCCATGGCCGCCCGCGGCTACGACGGGGAAGTGCGCACGCTGTCGCATCCCGCCTTGTCTCGTGCGTCCGCCATCGTGCTGGTCTGCAGCCTGCTGCTGCTGGCTTTGTTGTTCGCCGCGTCGCGGCTGTTCGCGTAACCGTTGAAACCGATCGCATATGCATCACTCCATAGAAGTCGAAGACCTGCACTATAGCTATCCGGACGGGCACGTGGCGCTGCGCGGCGCGACGCTGTCGATCGCACCCGGCGAAAAAGTGGCGCTGCTCGGCCCCAACGGCGCCGGCAAGAGCACGCTCATCCTGCACCTGAACGGCATCCTCAAGCCGGCGTCAGGCAAAGTGCGCGTGTGCGGCATCGACGTGCCGAACTGCTCGAAGAGCGATCTCACGAAGGTGCGCGCTTCCGTCGGCCTGGTCTTTCAGCAGCCCGACGATCAGCTGTTTTCACCGACGGTCTTCGACGACGTCGCGTTCGGGCCGATCTATCAGGGCCTGTCGGAAAGCGAGGTGCGCGTGCGCGTGCGCGAGGCGCTCGCGGCCGTCAAGATGAGCGACTACGCCGATCGCGTGTCGCATCACCTCAGCGTCGGTCAGAAGAAGCGCATCGCCATCGCCACCGTGCTGTCGATGAAGCCTGAACTGCTCGTCCTCGACGAACCCACGGCCGGCCTCGATCCGCGCGGCCGCCGCGAACTGATGCACTTGCTGCACGAGCTGCCGCAGACCATGCTGATCTCCACGCACGACCTGGCCATGGTGCGTGAGCTGCTGCCGCGCACGATCGTCATGGAGGGCGGCCGCGTCGTCGCTGCCGGCGCTACGTCCGAAATTCTTGCAGATGAAGCGCTGCTGGCCGCACACGGGCTGGAAAAGCCGTAGCGGCGGCGTAGCCGGCCGGCGCGTCGAGCGCACGCACCGCCCACCGCCCATCCGGCCGGGAGACGCCGCTGGCGTCTTCCGGCACGTGAAAACTCGGCAGCGGCATCGCCAGCCCGCGCCCGTCGGCCTTGATCACCGCCTCTTTCTTCGTCCAGATGTCGTAGAACGTGCGCAGCGAATCGCTCGCTGCCGCCATGCGGCGCATTTCCTCGGCTGAGAAAACCCGCGCGGCCAGTTCGTCGTAATCGGGCAGCGGTCGCATTTCCTCGATATCGACGCCGATCGGGCCGTCCTCGGCGACGGCGCACACGGCCCAGTCTCCGCTGTGTGACAAGTTGAAGTGCACGCGCGGGAAATCGACCAGCAGCGGTTTGCCGAATTCACCGGCGCCGAAGCGCAGCCCCGCCGCGCCCGCACCGGTGTGCCGCGCCAGCGCGCGCCGCAGAAACGCGTGCGCCGCGACGTAGCGCCTGCGCAGCGTCGCCGTCGCGAACCGATCCGCCCGCGCACGTTCACCCGGCGACAGCAGCATTTCTTCGCCGCCGCGCGTCTCCGTGATGGCATGCCTGTAGAAAACAATCACTCCCCACTATTACTATCACTATTCCTATTACTATTACTATCACTCTCCACTCCGCCTCTCCACTACACTCCCACCCCATGACCATTCCCACGAACTACGGCAGCCAGAGCATGGTGGCCCCGCTGCGGCGCGTGCTGGTGCGCCGACCCGACGCGTC
>JBIIIA010000222.1:0-5671 GCA_044235195.1 Thermoflexales bacterium | reverse complement strand
TCGCGACGCCGTCGTGCCGGCCGATTCCCCCAAGCGCGCCGAAGTGTATCGGCACGGCGACATGAACACCAGCATCATTCGCACGAAGCTCGGCCGCACGATCCTGCTGCAGCACGACGTCGTCACGCCGCGGCCGTACGACCGCAACTTCCTGATCGCCGGCACGCGCGGCACGTTTCGGAATTACCCGCCGCGTTTGTACATCGACGGCGTCTCGAAGCACGAGGAGTGGTTTGCCCACGAGCAGTTCCGCGCCGAGTGGGAGGACCCGCTCTGGAAGACGCTCGGCGCGTACGCGCGCGAGCGCGGCGGACACGGCGGCATGGACTACATCATGAACTACCGCCTGATTCAGACGCTGCGCGACGGACTGCCGCCCGATTCCGACGTCTACGACGCCGCCGACTGGAGCGCCCCCGGCCCGCTCTCGGAGATGTCCGTGGCGCGGAAGAGCGCGGCGGTGGAGTTTCCGGCGTTCAGGCGCGGGAAGTAAATAGTGATAGTGATAGTGATAGTAAAAACTCTCTTACTATCACTATCTACTATCACTATCTACTATCACTATCTACTATCACTACTCACTCATCGCACGTACGCCGCCGCCACGCCGCCGTCGACGTTGAGCACGCCGCCGGTGGTCTTGGCGGTGCGGTCCGAGGCGAAGAAGGTGATGGCCTCGGCGATGTCCTCGGGGAGGATGCTGACCTTGAGCGTGTTGCGCTGGCGGTAGGCTTCCTCGAGCTGATCGACGGAGATGCCCATCGACTTGGCGCGCGCCTCGCGCCAGCCGCTGTCCCAGATCGAGCTGCCGGCGAGCACGGCGTCGGGGTTGACGGTGTTGACGCGGATGCCGTGCGCGCCGCCTTCCTCGGCCAGACAGCGCGCGAGGTTGATTTCGGCGGCCTTGGCGGCGCCGTAGGCGGCGGCGTTCTTGCTGCCGATCAGGCCGTTCTTGCTGGCGACGAAGATCAGGTTGCCGCCGATCGTCTGCTGGTGCCACAGCTTGAATGCTTCACGCGAGAACAGGAAGTAGCCGGTGGCCAGCACGCTCATGAGTTTGTTCCATTCGGCCGTCGTCGTGTCGACGACCGGGTTCGAGCTGGCGAGGCCGGCGTTGTTCACCACGATGTCGAGGCCGCCGTACGTGTCGACGGCGTGGGCGATGGCGGCGACGACCTGCGCCTCGTCGGTGACGTTGCAGACGATCGACGTGGCCCGCTTCTTGCCGAAGCGCTTGATGATGTCGTCGGCCACCGCGCGCGCGCCGTCGCCGTTGAGATCGGCGATGACGATGTGCGCGCCTTCCTGCGCCATGCGATACGCCGCGGCGCGGCCGATGCCCGATGCGCCGCCGGTGACGAGCGCGATGCGGCCGGCAAGGTCCTTGTCCGGCGGGCGCTGCGCGAGCTTGTAGAGCTCGAGCGGCCAGTATTCGATGGCGAAGGCCTCGGCCGCCGTCAGCGAGGTGAAGGCGTCGAGCGCAGTCGAGCCGCGCATGACGGCGATGGCGCGGTGGTACAAGTCGTTGCTGACCTGCGCCAGGCCGGCGTCGCGTCCGGTAGTGAACATGCCCACGCCGCGGACAAGCACCACGCGCGGCGCCGGGTTGAACATCTTGTCGCCGGCGGCGGCGTGCGCCTTGAAATACGTTTCGTACTCGGACTGATAGCGGGCCACGCCGTCGCGCACGGCCGACTTGAGCGCTTCGACGTCGGCGCCATCCCAGTCGATGAACAGCGGCGTGCGCTTGGTGTGCACGAGGTGATCGGGGCAGGCGGCGCCGACGGCGGCCAGCTCGGCGGCGCGCTGGCTGTCGACGAACTCGAGCACGTCGGCGGAATCGTCGAACTGCACCACGGCACGCGCCAGCTTCGACACCGCGCCGCGCAGCACCGGGGCGATGGCGCGCGCGGTCGCGGCGCGCTCCTCGGCGGTGCGCGCCGCGACGACGGCCGGTCCGAAGATCGCACGGCCGCGCGCCTTGTCGGCGATGAACTGCTCGGCCTCGCCGATGATGCGGATGGTTTTGTCGTAGCACGCGCGCGGGTCGTCGTCCCACGTGACGAGGCCGTGCTTGCCCATCACCACGCACTCGATGTTCGGGTTGTCGCGCACCGCCTGGCCGATTTGCCGGCTGAGCGTGAAGCCGGGGCGGATGTAATCGACCCACGCGGCGCGGTCGCCGTAGAGTTCGCGCATCCACTGCTTGCCGTTGGCCGAGCAGGCCAGCGAAATCACGGCGTCCGGATGCGTGTGATCGGTGTGCGCCGCCGGGATGAAGGCGTGCAGCAGCGTCTCGATGCTCTGGCGCGGCATGTTGAGGCCGAGCAGACACTGCGACAGATACGCCACCATTTCCTCGTCGGTCATCGATTCACGTTCGAAGAGTGGTTCGATGTCCTCCATGCGCAGCCCGGCGAAATCCTTGCGCAGCATGGTGGCGAGGTCACTGCCGCTGCCCTTGACCCACAGCGTGCGCACCGGCCGGCCGCGAAAATCGGTTTCCACGGTTTTGCTGCCGGTGTTGCCGCCGAAGATATTGCACACGCTGCGGTCGGCGCCGAGCAGGTGAGAACGGTAGACGAGCAGGTCGAGGCCGGTGAGTCCGGCGGCGTCGCTGGGATTCCACAAATTCGCAGGCATGACGCCGATGATCGTACGCGCCGTGTGGGGCTGTGTCAATTCGTCGGGAATTCGGCGGCGGATGCTGTCGAAACATCAGGTTTTATTCCGGCGATTTGACAATTTTTCCGGCGTCATTAGCATGGCGACCATGTCCAGCAAGGCACGCGACCGGCGCGCGCGCATTCTCGAAGCGCTGAATCAGCAGGGCGAGGTGCATCTCGCCGAATTGTGCGATCGATTTCAGGTGTCCGAGGGCACCATTCGCGCCGATCTTGCGGCGATGCAGGCGGATGGAAAGCTGATTCGCACGCACGGCGGCGCGCGGTCGCTGGTGCATCTCGGCGTGCGCGCGCCGATGGTGCACGATGGCGAGGCGAGCGACGATGATCGCGTGCGACGCATCGCCGAGCGCGCAGCCGAGCTGGTGGCGGACGGCGACACGATTCTCATGTGCGAGGGCGTCATCACGCGGGCGATGGCCGCCAGCCTGCTGTCGCGGAATGGGCTGACCATCGTGACGAACAGCATGGAGATCGCCGTGAAGCTCTCGCAGCACGCTGGCTGCACCGTGCTGCTGACCGGCGGGCAGCTCGGTGCAGCGTCCGCTGCGGGCAGTGCAGGGGCGCTCGGGGGAAGCCTGGCGATCGCCACGCTGCAAGGGGTGCGGGTCGACAAGGCGTTCATCTCGTGCGACGGCGTCACGCGTCGACAGGGGTTCGCCTGCAACGATCTGGAGTCGGCACAATTGAAGGCGGCGATGGTGCAGTGTGCGCAGACGGTGGTGATTTTGGCCGGGCCGTCGGCCGTCGGCCGTTCTGCATTGATGACGTTCTACGAGATCGGCTCGACGGATCAGCATACGACGCATCTGATCACGACGAACGACGCCGATCCCGAAGAGACGGCGGCGCTGCGCGGCAGCGGTGTGCGAGTGACGCTGGTGGGCGCCGGCATCGTGCAGATTTTCCAGGATTGTCCGCCCGAACAGCGCTGGCGCGTCGGCTTCGCGAATTTGAACGAGCGTGAGGAATTCGCCATCGCCGTGCGTCGCGGGCTGGAGGCGGCGGCGCAGCAGAGTGAACGCGTCGAGCTGTTGGTGGCCGACAACGACAGTGATCCGCGCACTGCGTTGACGAATGCGCGGCGCATGCTGGAAGCCGGCGTCGATGTGTTGATCGAATATCAGGTCGATGAACTGACCAATCAGACGATCATGGACATGTGCCGCACGGCGGACGTGCCGGTGATCGCCGTCGACATTCCGGCGGTGGGCGCCACATTTTTCGGCGCGGACAACTATCGGGCCGGGCGCATGGCGGGCGAGGCGGCGGCGCGCTGGGTGCGGCGGCACTGGCACGGGCGTATCGACAAAGTCGTGGTGCTGGAGCAGCGCGTATCGGGCTCACTGCCGGCGGCGCGCATCCAGGGCCAGCTCGACGTGCTCGAAGCGGAGCTCGGCGTGAGTGACAAGCAGATCGTGCGCTTCGACACGTTCGGTGATCTGAAGGAATCGCGTCGGGCGGCGACGCAGGCGCTGCACGGGATTCCATGGGGCAAGCGCGTGCTGTTCGTCGGGATGAACGCGGCCACGGCTATGGGCGCGCTGCAGGCGGTCGAAGCCCTGGAGCGTCAGCGCGACACGATCGTGGTCAGCCAGAATATCAATCAGGGAATTCGGCAGGAGCTGGATCGGCGCAATCCGGTGCTGATCGGCGCGGTCGATTATTTTCCGGAGGAGTACGGCACCAAGCTGCTGCAGCTGGCGATCGATTTGCTGGAGGAACGCAGCGTGGCGCCGGCGGTGCACACCAATCATGCGCTGGTGATGTCGGATGCGGCGCCGCCTGCGCTGCGCGACGACCGCGGCAAGGGGCCGCGGCGCGAACTGATTATGGTGTAGGCTGAGGTCAGTAGTCATAGTGGATAGTGAAAGGAGCAATGTGGCACAAAGCGCGTGGGGATCGGTATATGGAACGTGGAGCGGCAACGGCGTGCCGGATGTGCACCGGGCGTCGTTTCGCCGTGCGATGACGCGGATCGGAGTGACGTATGGGGCGGCGACGGCGGCGTCGGTGCACGTGGCGATGTTCTTCGTGAACGCGGTGCCGCGCGGCATCGTGGGCGGAGTGACGGCGTTTTTCTGGCAGGTCGTGACGCTCGTGCCATTGACGATCGTGCATGTGCTGGCCGGGCTGGTGCTCGGTTCGCTGGTGAACAAGCTCTGCGTGGCGCTGTCGGTGGCGCTGCGCGGCGTCGATCGCGGCGTGAACGCGGCGTTGTGCGGCGCGCTGGGGGCGGCGGCGTTCGCCGCGCCGGCGGCGCTGCTGGCGGCGCCGAGCCTGCTGCTGGAGGCCGATCCGCGCTTCGTCGACGCCATTCAGGTGTTGATCCCGCTGGTGGCGGCGATCGGCGGCGGCGTGCTCGGAGTGGTGACTGCGCTGCGAGTGCGCGCGTATCTGGAGATGCGCGGCGCGATGTGAACGGCGCACGACGCGACAGCGAGTGAATCGGCGCGGGAGACCCGCGCCGATTCGTTTTCCACTTCGGTTATGAAATCACTTCGCGGCGGCGGCGGCGCTGTTCGAAGTACAACATCGTGGCGCACGATTCGCGCAGCGGTTCGATGAGCAGAATCGCGAGGTTGCCGGCGGCGATCGTGAGCATGGTCAGCCGTGGCCCCGGCGGATACAGTGCGGATGCCATTCCCATCACGAACGTCGGCACGGCGGTGATGACGATGAAGATGAGTTCGTACATCAGCCATGTGCCGATGATGGTGGCGACACGGCGGCGCAGCAGGTCGATGCTGCGCCGCCATGCGAAGGGCGCGGCGGCGTCTTCGAGCATGACGACCTGCGTCATAAAAATCCAGGTGGGAAAGGCGACGACCAGCAGAACGACGGCGACGACGGCGGCTGCGTCCGAGGCGGCGTACAGGCGCCCGGCGAGCAGCATGACCGCGGCGGGCAGTGCGTACGTGGCGAGCAGCCGGGGAACCGCGCGCTGCGTGGCGGCCAGTGCATCGCCGAGCGAGAGCGACCGGCCG
>JBIIIA010000221.1:0-5682 GCA_044235195.1 Thermoflexales bacterium | reverse complement strand
CGCGCTCATCGCGCACATCCACGAACGCTGGCGCCTGCCGGTCATGGCCGACATCTCCTGCCTCGACGATGCGCTGTTCGCCGTCGACTGCGGCGCCGACGTCGTCGGCACCACGCTGGCCGGCTATACCGCGCACGGCCGCCCGCGCAGCGATGACCCGGATCTGGCGCTGCTAGCCGACGTCGTGCATAGGCTGCCGCACGTGCCGATCGTCGCCGAGGGGCGCATCAGCACGCCGGAACAGGCGGCCGCCGCCTTCGACTGCGGCGCGCACGCCGTCGTCGTCGGCGCCGCCATCACCCGACCCGAGCAAATCACCGCGCGCTTCGTGCGCGCGAGCGATGCACGAAATCGACGCGGCGCACGCGCCGCACAGGAGGTCTGAACACCAGCCGTTTCATTCAGAAAGAGATACGCACACCGATCCCCCACCACGCCGAACGCCGGCATGTTCGAAAGAACGCATTCGTGAGAAGTTAGAAAAAGAAGAGGAGAAAACAATGTCCAGCAAGCTCAACCGACGCAATTTCCTGCGCGCGACGGCCATGGCCGGTGGCGCCGCCGCCCTCGCCGCCTGCGGCGCAGCCACGCCCACGGCCGCCCCGGCGCCCGCCGCCGAACCCACCAAGGCCCCCGAGCAGCAGGCCGCCCCTGCGGAAGCGCCCAAGCTCGACTTCGCCTTCCCGGTCGAAGATGCCGCGCGCAATCCCTTCGGCCTCGACGGCAACGGCGTGACGCTCGAAGGCGTGCACTTCAAGGGCGGCTTCGGCGACGACTACATCAAGTTCGCCGGCGCCATGATGGAGAAGCTCTACCCCGGCCTCACCTACAAGCACGAGGGCATCCAGAAGATCGCCGACCAGATCCGCCCCCGGCTCGTCGGCGGCAACCCGCCGGACGTGACCGACAACTCCGGCGCAGGCAGCTTCCCCACCATCGACCTCATCAACGAAGGGCAGCTCCAGCCGCTCGATGAGCTGATGGAAGCGCCGTCGCTCGACACCCCCGGCGTCAAGTTCAAGGACACGCTGTTCCCCGGCTCACAGGACGACGGCTTCATCGAGGGCAAGCAGTGGTTCGTCAACATCGCCTACACCGCTTCGGGCATCTGGTATTCCAAGCCGCTCTTCGAGCAGATGGGCTACACCTACCCGAAGACGTGGGATGAGCTGCTCGCGCTCGCCGAGACCATCAAGAAGGAAGGCAAGATGGCGCCCTGGACGTATCAGGGCAAATATCCCTACTACATGTGGGGCATCGTGCTGTTCCCGCTGATCCAGCACGCCGGCGGCCCGGGCGCGCTGCTGGCCATCGACAACCTCGAGCCGAACGCCTGGAAGACCCCCGAAGTCAAGCGCGCCGTCGAGTCGATCTACACGCTGCACGACAAGGGCTACATCATGCCGGGCACCGCGGCGCTCACGCACACCGAGTCGCAGGCCGAGTGGCTCAATAAGAAGGCCGCCTTCCTGCCGTGCGGCACGTGGCTCGAGAACGAAATGAAGACCGTCACCCCGGCCGACTTCAACATGGTCGTGGGTGCCATCCCCGGCTACGCCGACGGCAAGGGCGACCAGAAGGCCGTGCAGGCCAGCGGCGGCGAGCCGTTCGTCGTCTGGGCCAAGGGCAAGAATCCGAAGTTCGGCATGGAATTCCTGCGCGCACAGCTCTCGCGCAGCTCGGCCCGCTACTTCGCCGAGAACGTCAGCTCGCTGATGCCGGTGAAGGACGCCACCGAGGGCGCCAAGATCTCCAGCGGCACGCAGTCGGCCATCGCCATGGTCAACAGCTCGGCCGGCGCGAACATCAAGTTCCAGATCACCAACTGGTACTCGGCGTTCACGAAGGACTTCGAGACGTACACCGGTGAACTGCTCACCGGCGTGAAGAAGCCGGATGACTTCATCAACGCCGTGCAGGAACTCGCCGACAAGGTCGCCGCCGACCCCGAGATCAAGAAGTTCAAGCGCGACAAGTAGAGAAGCCAGAAGATAGAAGATAGTAGATAGTAGATAGTAGATAGAGAAAAGGGATCGGCGAGTCTTCCTCGGCCACGTCCTCTATTTTCTATCTCCTATTTTCTATCTTCTATCTTCTATCCCCTCCCCCACATGGCCGCAAAACGTGGACAGAACACCCTCATCTTCTCGTTTCTGGTGATCCCGCTGGTGCTCTACAGCGTGTTCGTGCTGGCGCCGTACATCGTCGCCATGCTCGTGTCGTTCACCCGTTGGCGCGGCTTGTCCATGAACATCACGTTCTACGGCGTCACGAACTTCGTCAACCTCTGGAACGACGACAAGTTCTGGAACGCGCTGGGCCACAACCTGCAGGCGCTGGTCGTGCTGCCGCCGATCACGATTTTCCTGGCGCTGCTGTTCGCCTTTCTATTCACACAAGGCATTCGATTTTCGCGGTTCTTCCGCATCACGTACTTCTTCCCGCAGGTCATGTCGACGGTCATCATCGGCGTGCTGTGGGGCTTCATTTACCACCCGACGATCGGCATCCTCAACGGCGTCATCACCGCGCTCGGCATCACCGATCTGATCAATTTCCCGTGGCTCGGCGACGTGCACACGGTGTTCCCGGCCATCCTTTCGGTCGTCGTCTGGCAGGCCGTCGGCTTCTACATGGTGCTGTTCGTGTCGGGCATGTCCGGCATCCCGAATGACTACTACGAAGCGGCGCGCATCGACGGCGCGAACAGCTGGACGCTGTTCTGGAACATCACGCTCCCGCTGCTGTGGGAGACCATCCGCACCGCCATCGTCTTCATCGCCATCGGCGGCATGGATTTGTTCGCCATCGTCACCGTCATGACGAACGGCCTCGGCGGCGGTCCGAGCCGCGCCGCGGACGTGGTGCCGACGTACCTCAGCCAGACCGCCTTCATGGACAGCCGCTGGGGCTACGCCACCGCCATGGGCGTGGTGCTCATGCTCCTCATCCTCGGCCTCTCCATCCTCAGCCTGCGCTTCACGCGCCGCGATTCCGTCGAGTACTAGTCGCCATGGCCCGAATTTCCTCCCGCCCCGCCCCCACTGCCGGCGTCGTCGCCGCGAAGACGGTCATCTACGCCCTGCTCTTCTTCTGGGCGCTGCTCGTCATCGTGCCGATGCTCTGGACGATCGTGAGCTCACTCAAGAACGACCAGGAAATTTTCTTCAGCCCGTGGTCGCTCCCCGCCGTCCCGCTCTGGGACAACTTCGCCCGCGCCTGGGTCAAGGCCCGCCTCGGCCAGTACCTGGTCAACACGCTGATCATCATCATCCCGGCGATCTTCTTCACCGTGCTGCTGTCGTCGATGGTGGCCTACGTGCTGGCGCGCTTCGAATTCCGCGGCCGCAGCTTCGTGTTCTATCTCTTCCTGCTCGGCATGATGTTCCCGGTCTTCCTCGGCCTGGTGCCGCTCTACTTCATCATGCAGTGGCTCGGCCTCAAAGACACCTTCCACGGGCTCATCCTCGTTTACATCGCCTACTCATTCCCGTTCACGGTGTTCTTCCTGACCGGATTCTTCAAGACGCTTCCGAAGGAAATGGGCGAAGCGGCGCTCATCGACGGCGCCAATCAATACCAGACGTTTTTTCTGGTCTATCTGCCCCTCGCACAGCCCGGCCTGATCCCGGTCATCATCTTCAACTTCCTCGGCCAGTGGAACCAGTACATCCTGCCGAACGTGCTGATGAGCAACGCCGGCCTGCCCGAGGACCAGACGCGCTACGTGCTCTCGCAGGGGCTGTTCTACCTGCAGAATCAGCAGCAGTACGCCAACGACTGGAGCGGCCTGTTCGCCGCCGTCACGCTCGTCATGATCCCCACTCTGATCGTCTACGTCATCTTCCACGATCGCATCGAGAAGGGCCTCACCGTCGGCGCGGTGAAGGGCTGAAAGCTCAGCTTTCCAGCCCAAAATCCACCTCGAACGTGCGGCCCCACGGGAAGCGCACGCTGCCCGGCGTGATGCGCCACTTTCCGGCGAAGCCGGGCAGCGTCTCGATGAACGCGTTCAGCATCTGCTCGACGTCGTGCGCCACGCTCGGCCACTCGTCGGCCGGCGGCTCGCCGCCCGGCGCATACCGCGCGCGAATCGCTGCCCGCACTTCGCGCTGATAGCCCCAGTCCTCGACCCAGCGATGCAGCAGAAATTGCTGCTGTTCACGAGTGCGCTGCTCACCGAGACAAGCCTGCGCCAGCGCCGTTCCGATGGTGTTGCCGGCTGTGTTCCACGCCCCGTACGCCGCCGGCCCGGTCCAGTCGAATCCGATCGCGCGCAGCGCCGCGCACAGCGCCGGGTCGGCGCCGTTCGGATATGCCACGTCGGCGATCACCACGCGCTGCCCGGCGGCCATGCGCCGCTGGGCTTCCGCCGCCAGCGCACACACCGATTCCTGCCGCGCCCACACATCGATCAACGCTTGCACCGGGTCGTACTCGCCGCGATGCGGCAGCGGCGCGTTCACCCCCACCCACACTGCGTCGGCATCGCCGGCGTCGTCGACCAGCACGCCGCCCACGGCGCGCACCTGCCGCTCGACGGTCACGCGCACCGGTCCATCTTCGTACGCCGCGGCGACCTCGGCGTCCTGCGCCGGGAAATACTGCACGACGAAGCGCGGCGTGCAACCGCGCGCTTCGTTCACCGCGCGCGCCGTCAACGCACAGCCCACTTCGTCTGCGCCCGGATACATCAGAAGGCGCGCGCCGAAACCCAGCCGCTCGGCCCATTCCGTCAGCCAGCGCTTCTCGCGCGTCGGCAGCCCGTACGGGCTGGTGTCGTCGGAACTCAGCACCAGCGCGTCCATGACGCCCTCGGCGAGCATGTGCAGCACCGCGGCGTTGACGGCGTGATTGCGCAGCCGACGGCGCACGAAATCGACGCGCACTTCGTCCGGAACCAGCGCCGCCAGGCGCGCCGTCGCGTCGTCGATCGGTGCATCCGAGAGCGCCCGATCCATCTGCTGCGACAACGCATACAGCTGGCGCCCGTGACGAATCCAGTATTCCGGCTCCTCGACGTTGCCGTCGAAATTCGAAATGCGCATCAGCAGGTCGAAGCCGTAGATGCGCAGCGCCGGACGCTGCCGGCGCAGGCGACGCAGCACCGCCAGGCGCGCAAGAATGGCATCCACGCCGTCTTCGCTGATGCGCGACGCGATCAGGCTGCCGTAGCCCAGCATTTGCACCGAAGCGATCACTACGTCCGCGTCGACCGCCTCGGCCTCCAGCCAGCCGGCCAGCCGTGCACAGTCCGCCGGCGATTTCGCCCGGCTCAACATCGCCGCCGGGGGCACGCTCAACTGCACGTCGCCCGCCATCGCCGCCAGCATGACCGGATAGCGCGCATTGACCGGGCGCTCGTCAAGGGGAATCAGCAGAATTTTCATCGCTCAGGCTTCTTCGAAAGCAAGCGCACCGGCACCGACGATCGGCGCATGAATGGACAGCGCGGCCGGGCGCACCAGGATGGCGGCCGGCCCGGGCATCGGGTTGGCGCGGATCGTCGCCAGCAGCGGCCCCCACCACAGCTCGCCGATCTGCGGCACGCCGCCACCGATGATCAACGCCTCGGGATCGAGGGTGTTCAGCAGGCCGTTCAGCGCCAGGCCGAGGATCACCGCGCCCTCGCGCAGCGCCTGCACCGCATTTGCATCGCCCGCCTGCGCGCGCGCCGCCGCC
>JBIIIA010000220.1:0-5744 GCA_044235195.1 Thermoflexales bacterium | reverse complement strand
CGCTTCGATCATCAGCGTGACGCCGATCAGCAGGAGGAACGACAGGGCCAGCATTTTGACAGTCGGGTGCTGATTGACGAAGCTGCTGATCGAGGCGGAGGCGAACAGCATGATCACCACGGCGACGACGACGGCGGCCACCATGATGACGATCTGATCGGCCATGCCGATGGCGGTGATGACTGAGTCCAGCGAAAACACGATGTCGAGCAGGGCGATCTGCGTCACCACGCTGGCGAAGGTGGCGGCGGTGCGGCTGCTGACAGCGCCCTCCTCGCCTTCGAGCTTTTCGTGAATTTCATGGGTGGCCTTGTAGATCAGGAACAGGCCGCCGGCGAGCATGACCAGATCGCGCGCGGTGATGTCGAGGTGATCCTTGTCGCCGAACGGCCACGGTATGGTGAACAGCGAATTTTCGAGATGGGCGAGGAAGCTGAGCGACAGCAGCAATACGATGCGCGTGCCGAGGGCCATGATCAGGCCAATGCGTCGCGCCTGTGCCTGCTGTTCAACCGGCAGCTTGCCCGCCAGGATCGAAATGAAAATGACGTTGTCGATGCCGAGCACGATTTCCATGACGGCGAGTGTGATGAACGCGATGAGATTTTCGGCGGTGAGCAATTCCATGAAAAGAGATCCTTCGACGCGTGGCATGAAAAACTTCGAGAGGCTAATCTCGAATGGATAAATCGCGAACCACAGCATCGCCCGCTGCCCGAAGGGCAGCGGGCGATGCTGTGGTTCGCGAGCTGCATTAGAAAGAGGAGTATAGGAGCGCCGCGCGGATTCGGCTGACGGGAAGCCGACGAATTACGGCTCGTCGTCGGCGTCGGGCGTCGGCATGGTCAGCGAGACGATGTCTCCATGGCGATTCACGATGACGCGAAATCCCATCATGCCGAGATACTCGCGCGCCTGCAGCGGCAGCCCTGTATCGCGCAGCTTCAGAAATTCGGCGTCCATGTTGGCCAGGGCGGCCATCACCGCCGCCTTGGTGAACAGGTCGTCCCTGCCCATCATGCGCAGCACGCTGATGCCGACCTCGTCGCGATTGCCGGAGACCTGATCGCGCAGGCCGGAGACGATCTGTTCATCGATCTTCCACGCATCGACGTGAAAGCGAAAGCCGTCCTCGACGATGACGTAGGTCGGATCGGCTCCGACGTAGGCGACGGGCGCGCAGTTGTTTCGTTCGTCGAAGACGAGTCCTTCGAAAATGGCTCTGGTCATGGGAAGCTCACGCGGAGATGAACGGTCACGGAAAAGACGACAGACCCATGAATTGTGCCACGTCGGTTCCGACGCCGGCGAGGTTGAGAGAAACCGGGACGAGCAGCACGCCGAGCGCGTTCATGCGACGGCCGCCGCCGAGCACCGGGATCATGCCGATGCACGCAGCGACGCCGGCCACGCCCAGGCCGGCGACGTCGGTGAACGCCCAGGTTGCTGCGAGCGCGACGGGGATGAGCGCCGCGGCCGCTGCCCGCGGGGCGATCTTCTGCAGCAGACCGCCGACGGCTCGGCCGCAGGCCAGCGTGAGCGCGGCCGCGACGATGCCCCCGAGCAGCGTCGCGGCGATGGCCAGCCAAAACATCGTCCAGCCGTCGGGCGCGTCGTGAGAAGCGATCAGTGAAGCCATGCCGCCGCGCACGACGGCCACTCCCGGCAGGAAGAGCAGCAGGAACCCGCCGGTCATATACACCGTGCGCGAGGCACCCTGCGCGATCAGAAATACTTCGTCGTCGCGCTGCGCGGACGCGTGGCCGGCGAACAAGCTGCCGATGCCGCCGCTGACGACGGGAAGCACGGCGGCGAACAGCCCGCCGCCGAGGCCGATGAGCGCGCCGCGCAGCAGCTTTCCGGGGGCGTCGCCGGATTCTGTGCCGCTTTGCGGCGGCGGACGCTTTCCGAAAAGCAGGATTTGCAGCAGGCCGGGCAGCGTGAACAGGCCGGTGAAGGCCGGCAGCAGATTCTGCTGCGCGGCGTCGAGCGGCAGCGGGCTGCGATACATCAGTACCATGCCGAGCAGCCCGCTCAGCCAGAATGTGAGCTGGCCGGCGCCGAGGTATGCCCACGCCGCGGCGAGGCGCCGCAGCGGCGCGGTGTGCGTTTCGTCGACGCGCGGCCATTCGCCGAGCACGAGGAAGACGATCACGGCGCACACCATCCATGCGGTGTGCGGTTGCAGGATGCGCAGCAGCGGGCGCAGCACGGCGTCGGCGACCGGGGCGAGCGCGGCCAATGTGATCAGCCCGGCCAGCGCGCCGAGCACCAGCAGGCGCAGCGCCCGCCCGCCGCGCCCTTGCAGCAGCATGCGCGTCGCCGGCAGTACGGCAGTGGCGGCGCCTTCGTCGGGTGCGAACAGATAGACCGACGGCACGTTGCCGACGAACACCCAGCCGAGCAGCAGTCCCAGGCAGAGGAACGCTGTTGCTCCCGGCGGACCGTGGGCGAGCAGCGGCGCGGAAACGGCGAGTGCGGCCGCCGAGTAGACGTGCACGGCAGGGATGAGGCCGAGCAGCGCGCCGGCGAGGACGCCGAACAGTGTGCAGCCGATCAGCAGGAGATCCTGGGAAGACATGGCGACAGCATCGCATCTGCGGCGGCGCACGACGCCGACGTCGTCCGACGTTTTCGTCAGGTGAAAGTGGCTACGTGCCAAGATGCACCCATGCTGCATGTACACACGTGTTCTGTGTTACTATTTTGCAGAACTGCATCGAACGTCGACGAAGTTGGTTCGACGCATTCGTCGGCCATTTTCGGAGAAGCCCGGGAAGGATGTATCCGCTTGGGCATTCACACATTACAAAGACAAGGAAGGTATTTTCTGATGGCTACCGTCAAGAAGAAGGCTGCTCCTGCGGTGAAAGCCGCTGCTCCCGCGAAGGCCGCTCCTGCGAAGGCCGCTCCTGCGAAGGCCGCTCCTGCGAAGGCCGCTCCTGCGAAGGCCGCTCCTGCGAAGGCCGCTCCCGCGGCGAAGGCCGCTCCCGCGGCGAAGGCTGCTCCTGCGGCGAAGCCGATGAACAAGTCGCAGATCGCGGGAGTGTTGAGTGAGAAGACCGGCCTGACGAAGGTGCAGGTGAACTCCGTGCTGGCGTCTCTCGACGATCTGCTCAAACAGCAGCTCGGCAAGAAGGGCCCGGGCGTGTTCGTGCTGCCGGGCATTTTGAAGCTGCAGGTGCGCGTGCGCCCGGCGCAGCCGTCGAAGAAGGGTCGCAACCCGGCGACCGGTGAGGAGATCACCATCCCGGCCAAGAAGGCCAGCAAGCGCATCGCTGCGCGCCCGCTCAAGGCGCTCAAGGACTTGGTCTAGCTTCCTGCGGTTTCACGAATCATGGCCGACGTCTGCCTGACGTTCGATTTCGACGCGATGTCGGTCTGGTTCGGCTACCCGAATACGTCGCCGGCGATGTTGGCCCGCGGCGAGTACGGCGCACGCGTGGGCGTGCCGCGCGTGCTCGAACTGCTGCGGCGCCACGACATCGCGGCGACGTTTTTCGTCCCCGGGCACACGATCGAATCTTTCCCTGCGGAAGTGGATGCCATCCTGCAGGCGGGGCACGAGATCGGGCATCACTCGTGGTCGCACACCGATCCGAGCACGCAGTCGCCGGACGAAGAGCGCGCCGACATGGAGCGCGCCATGGCATCGCTGCACTGCATCGGGGTGATCCCGCGCGGCTACCGCTCCCCGTCCGCCGACTTTTCCGCAGCGACGCTGTCGCTGCTCGAGGAATTCGGCTTTGCCTACGATTCCTCGCTGATGGCGGACGATTACCGCCCGTACCGGCCGCGCATCGGCGACCGCGTCGGCAGGCACGAGCCGCTGCAGCGTGGCCGCCCGGCGCGGCTGTGGGAGCTGCCGATGTGCTTCGAGCTCGACGACTGGCCGCACTTTCAGTTTAATTTCGCACCCTATCGCAACGGCACGTCCGCGCCGAGCAAGGTGTTCGAAATCTGGGCCGGTGAGCTCGACTACATGTGCGCGCACGCGCCCGACGGCGTGCTGACCGTGGCGATGCATCCGCAGGTGATCGGCCGCGGCCACCGCATGGCCATGCTCGAGCGATTCATCGAACATGGCCGTGCGCTGGGCGCGCGCTTTCGCAGAATGGATGCCGTGGCGGCCGAGCTGAGCGCCGACTGACGCGGCGTGCGGGCCTAGCCGTTCACCGGCAGCGCTTCGGCCATGCGCTCGAGCGCTTCCATCATCGTGCTGCGCGGGCAGCCGAAGTTGAAGCGCGCGAACCCTTCGCCTGCGGCGCCGAAGCCGGTGCCGCCGCTGAGCGCCACTTTCGCCTTCGACAGGAAATAGGCGTACGGGTCCTTGTTGAGGCCGGCCGAGCGGAAATCGAGGAAGGCGAGATACGTCGCTTCCGGCACAGTGACGGCGACGTGCGGCATGTGCTCGGCGACGTACTGCACCAGCATGTCGCGGCTGCCGGTGAGGTACGCCTGCAGATCGGCCAGCCACGGGCCGCCGTGCTTGAAGGAGGCCTCGGCGGCCACCATGCCCAGCACATTGTTGTGCGGGAGGATGCCGGAGATGGCGCCGTTCAGCCGCTGCCGCAGATGCGGGTTCGTCACGATGGCGAAGCTGCAGCCGAGGCCGGGCACGTTGAACGTCTTGCTCGGCGCCATCAGCGTCACCGTGCGGTTCGCCAGCTCGGGGGACAGCGAGGCGAACGGCGTGTGGCGGCGGCCGTCGAGCATCAGGTCGCCGTGAATTTCGTCGGAGCAGATGATGAGATTATGCTTGAGGGCGATCTCGCCCAGGCGCAGCAGTTCCTCGCGCGTGAATTCACGGCCGACCGGGTTGTGCGGATGGCACAGCATCATGATCGTCGTGCGCGGGGTAATCGCCTTTTCGAACGCGTCGAAGTCGATCTCGAACCGCACCGTCGCGCCGCTCTGCGTGGTGGCGAGCGGTACCAGCGTCGGCCGCATGCCCTGTTCGTACGAGCTGCTGAACATCGGGCCGTAAATCGGGGAGAGCATGATGGTGCTGTCGCCGATGTGGCCATAGGCGCGCACGACGGAATTGAGGCCGCTCACCAGGCCGGGCAGCATGACGACGTGTTCACGCTCGATGCGCCAGCCGTAGCGTTCGGCCGCCCACGCCACGATGGCATCGACGAGGCCCGGCAGCGTGGCAGCGTAGCCGAAGACGCCGTGTTCGACGCGTTCACGCAACGCCTGCACGACCGGCTCGGGCGAGCGGAAATCCATGTCCGCTACCCACATCGGGAGAACGTCGGCCGGGTATGCCAGCCACTTGATGCCGTCGGACGCGCGTCGATCGATGACTTCGTCGAAATTAGGGGACATGCGGCGGATTGTACGGCCGCGGGCCGTCGAATGACGGCACAACACGAAGAGAGATCCCTCCGTCTTGCCCTGGCTCGTTCGTGGCAACGTCTGCACGGACGGGGCAAGACGTTCGGGATGACGGCCTCCCGCATCATGCGACGCCGCACATCCTCTATGAAATGCAGCGTTTTCTGCGATTCCCTGCTTGAATCACCGCTCGACACGTTCGCGAAATCAAGAAAACGCCGCGAATCAATGTCCCCCTGTAAGGGGAAGGGGCGTCAGTCGTCCGTCGACGATCGCCCGTCGTCGACCACCACGGGGACGTACACGTCGAACGTGGTGCCGACGCCGAGCTTGCTGCTGACGGTGATGCGGCCCTTGTGGGCTTCGATGATTTTCTGGGCGATGGACAGGCCGAGTCCGCTGCC
>JBIIIA010000219.1:0-5787 GCA_044235195.1 Thermoflexales bacterium | reverse complement strand
CGTTTGCCCGTGGACTGCGTCGTGATTTCGATGCTGTCCATGCAGCACTGGAGCTTCCCTGGTCGAACGGCCGAACCGAAGGTAATGTCAATCGACTAAAAACGATCAAGCGATCCATGTATGGTCGTGCCAAACCAGATCTGCTGCGCAAGCGATTGCTGGCGTTTACACGGTGATGCACCAGAAGTGCGAAAGAGCCCATTATCGGGTGATGCTGACAGCGGCGGGGAGCCTGACGCGCTACACGCCGTATGGGGAGACGGCGACAGGGGGCGGGGGGATGCCGTCGGAGCACACGTTCACGGGGCAGCGCAGCTTCGTGGACGCGGTGGGGCTGATGGACTACGGCGCGCGGTTCTACGACCCGGCGCTGGGGCGCTTCGTGTCGGCGGACAGCCTCGTGCCGGAGCCGGGGAATCCGCAGTCGGTGCATGCGCCGTTTGGGGCGAATCTCTCTGCCGGCAGAGAGATCCCTCCGCTTTGCCACGTACACCCGGAGATCGGTACGTTCAAGTCGGCAAAGCGTTCGGGATGACGGTCCGGGGGACGTACCACCCTTTCTGCGATTGCCGTTCCCTCTCCCGGAGCGTCATCCCGAACGTCGCAAGTCAATGTCCCCTTGTGAGGTGGCCAGGGGTGAGGTTTTGCGTGCGCCGAACGCGTCGCCCTTACGCCAGCGTCGCGAGCTTCTGAAAGCGCGCATACGCCTCTTCCACTCTCGCGTCGTGGCGCGGCGCGTACGTTTTCGCCGCGAACGATTCGGCGACCATGGCGCGGCCCTCGTCGAGATTCGCCACGGCGCCGAGCGCGATCAGCTGCACGAGCGCGTTGCCGATGGCGGTGGCTTCCACCGGGCCGGCGACGACCGGGCGGCCGGCGACGTCGGCGGTGAGCTGGCAGAGCAGCTCGTTCTGCGAACCGCCGCCGACGACGTGCACGACGGACAGTTCGTAGCCGAGCATGTCGGCGAGCGCGTCGATGACGAGGCGATATTTCAGCGCCAGGCTGTCGAAGATGCAGCGTGCGATTTCGGCGACGGAGCCGGGCTGCGGCAGGCCGCGCTCGGCGCACCACGCGCGGATGCGCGCCGGCATGTCGCCGGGCGCGAGGAACGCGGCGTCGTCCGGGTCGATGATGTGCGCGAACGGCGTCGCGTCCGCGGCCAGCGCGGCGAGTTCGCCGTAGCCGTACTCGCGGCCTTCGGCCGCCCACGTGCGGCGCGATTCCTGCAGCAGCCACAGGCCCATCACGTTCTTCAGCACGCGCGACGTGCCGCCGACGCCGCCTTCGTTGGTGAAGTTGCCGGCCAGCGCCTGCGCGTTGATCACCGGCGACGCCGCTTCGGCGCCGACGAGCGACCACGTGCCGCTGCTGATGTAGGCTGCGTGGCGCGAGCGCAGCGGCGCGCCGGCGACGGCCGAGCCGGTGTCGTGGCAGGCCGGCGCGATGACGGGCATGCGCCGCACGCCGAGTTCGTCGGCGACGGCGCGCTGCAGTTCACCCAGCACTGCGCCGGGCGCGACGACTTCGGGCAGGAAATGGCTGGGGATGCCGGCGCTCGCCAGCAGGCCGTGCGCCCACGCGCCGGCGCGCGTGTCGTACATCTGCGTGGTGGTGGCGTTCGAGAATTCGCACGCCTTGCGGCCGCTCAGCCAGAAGTTGAACAGATCCGGGATGGTGAGGAACGTGCGCGCGGCGTCGAGCAGCGGATCCTGCGCGTAGGCCATCGCCGCCATCTGCACGATCGTGTTGAACGTAAGAAATTGAATGCCGGTGCGCTCGAAGATTTCGGCGCGCGGCACGCGCTGCAGCAGCTGGTCGAGCACGCCGTCGGTGCGCGGGTCGCGGTAGCAGTGCGGGTTGCCGAGCAGCCGGTCGCGTGAGTCGAGCAGGGCGAAGTCGACGCCCCACGTGTCGAGGCCGACGGCGGCGATGTCCCCGTGCTGCGCAGCGCGGGCGATGCCCTGCTTGATCTCGTGGAAGAGGCGCAGCACGTCCCAGTGCAGGCTGATGCGATCGCCGACGGCGAGTCGCACGGCCTGATTGGGGAAGCGGTGCGCCTCGTCGAGGCGCAGCGTGCGGCCGTCGAAGGCGGCGCGCATGACGCGGCCGCTTTCGGCGCCGAGGTCGACGGCGGCGACGGTGATTGGACTCACGATGTTGCTCCGGATCGAAGGACACGTTCCGAGCTGCGGCATTGCACGCGCATGCGATGCCGCAGCTCGGAGAATTTCAGTTCTGGTATCCGCCGCCTGCTGCGGCCTTGCCGCGCGCTTCGGCGAGCTTCGCGTCGTGGCCCGATGCGAAGTAGGCGGAGATCGGGTCGGTCGGCACGCCGAGCTCCTCGCGCACCTGCGCCAGCAGCGGGCGCACGTCGGTGCGGAAGGCTTCGGTGAGCGCGTGATGCGCACCGAGCACGTTGCCGTCGGCCTGCAGCGCGGCGATCTTCGCGCGCGGCACGCACAGCGAACGGGCGTAGGCTTCCTGGCAGTTCAGCACCGACAGGATCATCGCGCCGATCTTGCCTTCGATGTTGTGCGACTGATCGATCATGTACGCCACGTCGGCGGCGCAGCTGCGCGACGGCTCGTTCGTCCCGAGCGCGGCGGTGGTCAGCTCGTTGTAGATCAGGAAGAGCTCGTATGGGTTGACCGAACCGACGATCAGGTCGTCGTCGGCGTACTTGCGGTTGTTGAAGTGGAAGCCGCCGAGGCGGCCTTCGTCGAGCAGGAAGGCCACGATCTGCTCGATGTTGACGCCGTGCGCGTGATGGCCGAGGTCGACCAGCACCTGCGCCTGCGGGCCGAGCTTGAGGCACCAGGCGTAGGCCGTGCCCCAGTCGGGGATGTCGGTCGAATAGAAGGCCGGTTCGAAGAACTTGTATTCGATCAGCATGCGGCCGCCGGCGGGCATGTTCTTGTAGACGACGCCGAGGCCTTCCTCGAAGCGGCGCTTGCGCGCGCGCAGGTCGTCCTGGCCGGCGTAGTTGGTGCCGTCGGCGAACCACAGGCTGAGCAGGTCGCTGCCGGTCTTGCTCATGATGTCGCAGCACTCGACGAGATGATCGAGCGCCATTTCGCGCGCGGCGCTGTGCGGATGTCCGAGCGAGCCGAGGCGATACGCTTCGTCTTGAAAGACGTTGGGGTTCACTGCGCCGATGCGCACGCCCTGCGCCTGCGCGTACTGGCCCATGGCGACGTAGTCGCCGTCCTCGGGCTTGTCCCATGGGATGTGCACGGCGACGGTCGGCGCGATGCCGGTGTACTTGTGCACGGTGGCGGCGTCGTCGAGCTTCTCGCGCGTGGTGCGCGCGGCGCCGGGCCACGGGAACGTCTTGAAGCGCGTGCCGCTGTTGGCGTAGCCCCACGACGGCGTTTCGATGCGCTGCGCCTTGAGCGCGGCCTTGATCTGTTCGACCTGGAGTCCGTCGGCGGCGAGCTGGTCGGCGAGGACGGCGTAAGCGGATGCGTGAGAGTGTGCAGCCATGGCGGATTAATCGATGTGGAACACTTCGACGAGATCGATCATCTGCTTGTCGGCGTGCGCACCGGGGACGCCCTCGAAGTAGGGCGCCATCAGATCCTGCCACTTGGCATTGATCGGCTCTTTGTCCATGCCGGCCTTCGCCGCGTCGAAGCTCTCGGGCGTCTCGAAGTAGCCGAACAGGGTGCCGTCCTCGCGCATGAACAGCGAATAGTTGTGCCATCCCGTGCGGTGCAGCGCTTCCTGCATTTCCGGCCAAACATTCTTGTGATGTTCGACGTATTCGGGGATCAGTTCTTTTTTGACTTTCAGCAGGAATCCGATTCTTTTCACAGAGTCACCTCGTGTCGATATATTGCGAGTGTGAAAAAGTCTAGTCGCAGCAGCGATGTGTTGCATGCGGCGAGCGAACGTTGTTAAAAATTTGTCGGTTCGTCAACGATCGGCTAGAAGCCCGGCTTGGTGTTGACCGCGCGCGGCTTCGTCTGTTCCCAGCCGCCGAATTCACGCACAAACGCGACCACTTCGGTGACGGCCGCCTGAATGATCCGCTCGCCCTTGTCCTCCGATGCCAGGTCGGGGCGGCCGAGCGCGCCGGTCGGCGTCATCTGCCGGATGGTCTTGGTCACGCTGACGCGCGAGCGGCCGCTCTGGTCCGGGCTGTAGAAGTCGGAGGTGAACGGCGTGCGCGCCGTTTTCACGGCCTTGCGCTGCACCAGATCGCCGTGCGTGCGCAGGATGACGCTGGTTTCCCATTCGCAGGCGTGCAGCACGTTCTGCTGCTGCATGCCATCCAGCGCGGCGACCTGTTCGCGCGCCAGGTCGAACCAGCTGCAGAACGTGAGCCACAGATCGGGCAGCTCCTCGTGGTAGCGCAGGTTGACTTCGTAGAGCGCGGTGCCGGCCGGCACGATGTTGCCGGCGTGCGAATTCAGCAGGAAGATTTTGCGGAAGCCGGCGCCGATCAGGCTTTCGACGAGGTCGATGAGCGCTTTGGTGTAGACCTCCATGCTCAGGCTGACGGTGCCGGGAAAGCTCAGGTGATGGTCGGACGCGCCGATCCACAGCATGGGCAGGAACATGGCATCCTCGCCGAGTTCGGCCTCGGCGCGGCGCGCGATTTCCCCGCCGATCATGCTGTCGGAGAGCAGCGGCAGATGATGGCCGTGCTGTTCGAACGAGCCGATCGGCACGACGACGACCTTGTGCGTGTGAGAGGCGACCTGGGTCCAGGGGATATTTCCGAGTTGCATGATTTTTTATGGGCGGCGATAAAAATCTTCGAGCCGATGCTGCGGCTGCCAGCCGAGCAGGCGCTTGGGCTTTTCGGTGACGAAGTTGTCGTGCGGCAGATCGGCGCCGATGTGAAAGAGTTCGAACGGCGTCGGCAGGCTGTTCACTTCGAGCGCGCATCGCACGGCGCGCGCCGAGTCCTGCCACGACACGCTGAGCGGGCTGATGTTCTCGCCGTACGGCACCTCATGATTGACGAACGTGGCGAAGTTGAGCGCCGGCACGCTGAAGCCATGCTGGCGGGCGAGGATTTTGACGATCTCCTGTCCGCACAGTTTGCTGAGCAGGTAGAGCCAGTCGATGCCGGGCCGCGGCGGCATGTCCTCGCGCAGCTCGTAGTCCCACTCGTAGCTGGCTGCGCCTTTGCCGACGAGCTGGTACGGGCCGGTGTGCACCACGCGATGGATGCCGTGCGCGAGCGCCGCCTGCATCACGTTGTGCGCGCCGTTCATGTTCACGTGGAAGCAGCCGGGCACGTCGTGGCGGATCACCGTGACGTTGATGATGGCGTCCATGCCGGCGCACGCGTCGAGCACCTGCTGCGGGTCGCGCACGTCGACGGCGCGCCACTCGTGCGGCGCGGCGGGCGGCGTCGGCAGCGGCGCGCCGGGGGCCTGCGGCTTGAGCGTTTCGAGCAGCTCTTCGACCGGCTTGAGGTCGCACAGGCGCAGCGTGTAGCTGTTCTTGAGCTCCTCGGTGATGGCGGTGCCGAGCGGGCCGCCGGCGCCCAGCACGACGACGTTGCGCAGCGGGCGGCCGTGCGGCGGAACCTGCGCGAATGTCGGCGAGTGCACGTCGAGGCTGCCCTTCGGCAGCGCCCGCTGCGCCGCGAAGTTCATCGGTTCGCCCTTCGCGCGCCCCGGAATCACGAGTGCGTCCGGGCCGGCGCTGATGTGCGCGATGTACCAGCCCTTGACGTCGATCTCCAGCGCGCGCTGCACGGCGCGCACGGCGTCGTCGACGTGCAGCCACGCCGCGCTGGGCTGTGCGGCCGCGGCGATCGCGGCGTCG
>JBIIIA010000218.1:0-5807 GCA_044235195.1 Thermoflexales bacterium | reverse complement strand
AGCACCGCTCTGCATCGCTGCCGAGACGCCGTCGATGATGTGCTTCGCGACCCACGCCTGCGTTACGGGAGACAAGGCGCCGATCAACGTCACCGTCGCCATGCCGATCGTCGCCACAGCGTGGGAAACGAACGCGAAGCGCAGCGCCCGCAGCACATTTTTCGCGGCGGACCGCGTGTTGACCATCGACAGATCAGGACGCCGCGACGCACTGTCCGTTGCTTTCTTATAGGAGTGACGTTTCGACACGAAGTTGAAGAATGCCCCCGGCGAGGATCGAACTCACAACCTTGGCATTAGAAGGGCCCTGCTCTATCCGATTGAGCTACGGGGGCGGCTACTTGACAGGCTTGACGCCATTATAGACAACACGCCCGCCGAGGCGATCGATGATTTCCTTCGACGTGCGGCCGATGCGCAGCGCCAGTTCACCGGCGGACATCGGCACGTTGTTGTTCAACAAAAAGGCGCGAAAAGCTGCCTCAGCAACGGGCGTATGGGGAGAAATAAACTCCGGATCGTGCGCGCGCTCGGCGCGGATGAGCTGCATCGCGCGCGTCACGCGGCTCACTTCCGCAGTCTCCGGATCGACGCTGTCGAAGGAGGCGTCCAGCGGCTCGTCGCCGGCGCCCTCGAGCTGCTGCGGCGTCAGGCATTTGGCGATCAATACGTTCACGTCCTGGCCGTTTTTCTCGAACCAGTCGTAATCGATTTTGAACTTGGTCTCTTCCGTTACGCGGGCGAATTTCATGTTCATTTCAGCGCTCACCCAAATGCCAGTAGTTGTCACCGACCGGCACATAGCTGCCGTTCGCCACCAGCGCGGAGAATACGTCTCGTGCGCCGGCGCGCACCAGGGTATTCACGACGGCATACAACGTGCGCAGATGCACGTTCCCCTGCGGACTGAGCTTGGCGATCTCCAGGAAGGATTCACGTACAGCGCCCGTCAGGTCGCGCACCGCGCGCAGCGCATCGAGCGCACGCGCATCATCGACGAACACCGACATCTGGTCGTCGAATTCGCACGACACCGCGCGCTGTGCGGTATCGAGGCGCAGATGATTCCCCTGCACGGACGCCACGCGCACCCACTCGCGCTTCGGCTTGCGGCGCTTCACGTCGATCAGATATTCCTGCGGCGACGATGTGCGGCTGATCGTCACTTCCGCCCCGGCCGGCAGCTCGCCGCTGCGGTAGAAATCCGCCAGCCCCCACAGATAACCGCCGTCGCGCACCAGCCAGACGACGAAGGACTTGCCCGAAGAGCGATCCTTGAACGACAGCGGCACGCGCGGCTTGTCGTTCATCGGCAGCACCGCGGACAATGCGCGCGTCCACCCGAGCGTGCCCGCCAGTCGATGCGGATAGGTCAGCACGACCTGCGCGCTGTCGACGGCCGGCGGCGGCGACGCCAGCGGATGCGGAAAGTCGACTTCATCGCCGATCTGCTCGATCAACGTTTCGATCTCGGCGGACAGCGTCACCGTGCTGCCGAACGACGCCGGCGTCAGCACCACCGGCCGCTCGCGCGATTCGACGGGCGTGCTTCGCCGCAGCACCCATGCCGGCTTGTCCGTCAGGCTGACTTCGTCGAAACGATCGTCGTGCCCGAGCGCGTTGTTCAGCGACGCTTCCTGAACGTTGGCAGCCACGTCCTCCGGCAGCCCGAGATCACGCAGGATGACGTCCGTCGTGAGCGGATGGCCGGCCGCCATATCGAGCACCGCTTCAGCCAGGTTCAGATGGCCGATATTCACCTCGGCCATCATCGCCCGCAGGAACCACTCGTCGCCGATGCGAATCAGCTCGGGGTTTTTTTCGAGCGCCGTGGTCAGCGCCGTCGAGACGCGCTCCAGATGCGCCTCGACGAGTTCTTCGGCCGGGCGCAGATTGGCGTCGTCGACGAGCGTGCTGATGTCGAGATCGTTCAGCTTGTGCGGCGCCTTGTAGCTCGCCGCGAATTCGTGCACCGAACCGTCGGCCATCGCCACGGACATGACGTCGAACGGCTCCACTTCGTTCGTCGACGCCGGCCGCACGCTGCGCACCACGCCGGCGATGAAGCCGAGAATCGGGAAGGTGATCTCTTCACCGACCGCATACTGATTCTTCGGCTGATAGGTTTTGCCGGCGCCGCTGAGCTGTCGCCGCAGCGCGGCATTTTCACTCTCGATGCGCTGAAGAATCAGACGACGCGCCAATTCCTTGACGCGCTGTGGACGCCCTTCTTCTAGGAAAGAGCCATAGATGAATTCGGCGTCGTCCGGTCGGACGGTGAATTCATTCCAATACTGCGCTGTTTGTGTTTGCCGATAAATCACTGGGCACGCCTTCTTTCACCGGCCGTCCTGAACACGCTCGCGGTGACGTGAATACTTCTGAAGTACACGCAATTCGAGCGACTGCAGGTTCGGATAGCCGCATTTCGTCTAGATCGCGTGCGCGATTATAAACGACGCATTTACTTCGCCGCCTCTGGGTGCGGTTCCGTGCGGAACACCTCGTCCCACATGCTGGTGCTCACACCGAAGCGCGCCTGCGGCGTTTTGTAATGATGCTCCATGTGGTGCCGCTTCAGGAATTTCAGGATCGGCCCCTTCATCGGCATGTGATGCTCGGAGTAGTGCAGCAGGTCGTACCCGATGTAGCCCAGCGTGAAGCCGGCCAGCGTCGGCCACATGAGAACCTCAGCACCCGCCACGCGGAAGAGAGCGTCGAACAAAACGTAGAACAGCAGTGCGCCGGGGATGCTCACCGCCGGCGGCATCACCAGGCGGGTCTTGACGTGCGGCTGCACGTGATGTACGCCGTGGAACAAAAAGATCAGCCGCTTGCCCCACACACTCTTCGGTTCCAGATGGAAGAAGAAGCGATGCACCAGATATTCCGTCAGCGTCCAGATCGCCAGGCCGGCGACGAACATGCCCGGCAGCAGCGCCCACGCATACCCGCCCCACTGCATCGCCCCGACGACCAGGGCGCCGATCACCACGGGCAGAAAAATCACCATCACCGCTACCGGGCTCACGTGCGTGAACCACTCCAGCACATCCGATTTGAACAACCGAATCGGCGTCTGGTCGTAGATGATCTTGTCTTCGTCGTAGTCTTCGAATCGCGATGCAAAAAGGTTCTGAAGAGACATGCGAATCCTCCGGGCGTGATTCTAGTCCGGGGAGATGAGGGAGAGAGGAGAGAGGGGAGAGGAAAGAGAGTGCACTTTGAGCCTCCTCTCTTTCCTCTTTCCTCTTTTCTCTCTCCTCTCTCCTACCGCAGCACCGGCACCACCGGGAACCAGTAATTCCGCGTGCTGTCCGGCGCGCTCGCGCGCGTGGCCAGAATCGTGTAGTGGCGCGTCGTCGTCCCGTCCGTCACGCCGACGGTCACCGTCGTCGTCTGCGTCGGGAACAGCGGGCACGTCGCCGATTCGGCCGCCGCACCGGATGCGACGCCGCGGTTGGCGCCGTTCACCGTGCACGCCCCCGCCGTCGACGAATACGCCGCCGTCGCGCCGGCGCTCAGCGTCGGCGTCACCACCAGCTGGTTCGTCCCGTTCGGCACCTCCGTCTGGTAGTTCAGCGTCGTCGACACGAACGCCGGCGTCAGGCCGGGGATGTCGATCTCCAGATCGGTAATGTGCGGCTGCGCCGTCACCACGATCGTGTAGTCTCGCGTCGTCCCGTCCTCCGCCGTCGCCGTCAGCGTGATGTAGGTCGTCCCCGTCGGCACGATCGTGCAGCCGCCCAGCCCCGATTCCTCACCCGTCGAATACGACACGTCGCAGCCGCCCGCCGAGGAATCCCCGGTCACGTTCTGCAGCGACGTCACCGTCGGCGTGAAGGAGAACATCACCCCTTCCTCCCCCGCCGGCACAGTCACCGTGTGCCGCAGCGTCGACGACACCCACGCGCTTTCCAGCGCCGCCGGCGCATCCATTGTCAACGCCGCGATCGACGCCTCCGACGACGCCGGCTTGATCACCCACACCGGCGCCGGCTGATCCGCCGTCGTGCCATCTCCGACCTGGCCGTTGTAGTTATATCCCCAGCAGTAGACATTGCCGCCCGTCTGCAGCACGCATGCACCGTCGTACCGCACGCCGAGGTCGATCAGATCGCCCAGAGGCGGCCCACCCGCCGATTCCGTCAGCGTCACCGCACGCAACGCCGCCTGCGACGCAGGGAGCCCGACGCCGAGTGAGTAGCTGTAATTGTCGCCCGAACAGTACACATACCCGTCTGCACTCATTGCGCACATGTGGTACAGCCCGGCTCCCGGCAGCGTAATGTTCGTCAGTGGCGCCGCCGTACCTGTCAGCGTCGACGTCACCGGCAGCAGACTATCCGTTTGCGTTCCCTCCGCCAGTGTCCGATAGTAATTCCAGCCCCAGCACACCTGCGCTCCGCTCACCAGCGCCGCGCACGCATAATTCTCGCCCACACGCACCTTCGCCGCGCCGGCCAGCGCGCCGGTGCCGTCGATGTTCTGCACCGTCACCGGCACCGTCTTCGACGTCGGGCTCGTCGCCCCGATTCCCAGCGCTCCGTTTTCGTTGAAGCCCCAGCACTGCACCTGACTGTTCGTGCGCACTGCGCACGCATGTTTCGATCCGGCAGCGACCCAAGCAGCATCCGTCAGCCCAGAAACCGACACAGGAAGCGCACTTTCGATCGTGTCGAAGCCGGAGCCATTCCATTCATTGAACATCCTTCCCCAGCAATCGATCGTGCCATCCTGCTTACGCACACAGGCAAAGCTATTCCCAACCGCCAATTGCGCCACGTTCGTCAGCGGCGCCGTTCCCGCAGCATTCAGCACGTCCGTCAGCGTCTCGCTCGCACCCAGAGACCCGTTGCCCAACTGCCCATATGCATCCGAGCCCGCACACTGCACCTGTCCGTTGCTGCGCAGCACACACGTGAAGTCCGCGCCCGTCGCCACATCGGTGGCATCCGTCATCCCAGCCATCGGCACCGGCGTCGACGAGTCCGTCGTCCCACCTCTGCCCAGCTGCCCCGACGTATTGCTTCCCCAGCACACCGCCTTTCCGTTGGTCAGCACTGCACAGGAATGTAAAGCATAAATTCCATGCCCGATCTTCGCCACGTTCGCAGGATACGGATCGACCATCGGTCGTGCAGGCGATGCCTGCATCGCCTGCGTTGCTCCCTGCACCGAGATCTCCTGCACGTAAAAAGACGCCACAGACACGCTCGTCGTCCCCAAACTCATCGCCGACAGCCCGACGATCAGTGCCAATCTCGCCACCACACCGAATAATTTTCCAAACATCTTCGAGTCTCCGTATTTCTATGCGTGTGCCGGACGATTCCACGTCACGACCATTGCCGCAAAACTGTAGAGACTCGATCGCACGCCACTTGACGCAAAGTACATATTGCGTACATACCTGCCCCTCCCTTGCCAGGCCGCGGCGGGCGCGCCTTTCGGTAGAAGTACATATACTCACCAGCGTCACTGCTGCGAAATTCGCCCATCCGCCGCCATGCGAACCACCATCCCCCGTACGCTCCGACCGCTCGTCCGCCGCACGCGCGCTACGGCGCTCCTTCATGACTGGCATCAGCGGCGCATCATCGGCGTCGTCGCCCCGGCCGGCTTCGGAAAGACCACGCTCATCGGCGAATGGCTGCGCTCACTCCCCACAGCCAGCCCGGAGGCCGCCGTGCCGCGCGTCACGTGGTGCGGGCTGGACGCCTCCAACGACGCACCGGACATCTTCCTCTCGCGACTGCTCGGCGTCTTCGGCCACGCCGATGTCGCCGCCCTCGCTGCGGTGCTGC
>JBIIIA010000018.1:0-18073 GCA_044235195.1 Thermoflexales bacterium | reverse complement strand
GACAGGGTGGTACGTCCCTCGGACCGTCATCCCGAACGCTTTGCCGGCTTGAACGTACCGATCTCCGGGCGTACGTGGCAAAGCGGAGGGATCTCTCTGCCGGCTGAACGATTCGCCCCAAACGGCGGATGCACCCTGTTCCAAGCCGCAAAGACCTCCACTGCGTAGAATCGGCGCACCTATGGCACGCATACTTCTCATCGGTGCGAACGGGCAGCTCGGCAGCGACCTTCGCGATGCACTCGTCGGACACGATCTCGTCGCCGCTTCGCGCACTCCGCTGCACGATCCGCGTCACCGCACGATGCAGATGGACGTCACCGATTTCGACGCGCTGCGCGCGGCGATCGCGGACCTGCGGCCGGACGCCGTGGTGAACTGCTCGGCATTCCACCGCGTGGACGACATCGAGAAGGATGCATCGCAGGCGCTGATGGTCAACGCACTCGCAGCACAGCGGCTAGCTTTGTTCTGCCGCGAAGCGGACAGCGTGTTGATGCACGTCAGCACGGATTACGTCTTCGACGGCGCACACCGTTCGCCGTACATCGAAACCGACGCGCCGAATCCGCTCAGCGCCTACGGCGCCACGAAGCTCGCCGGCGAACATTTGATTCGCGCAGCGTGGAAAAAGCATTTCATCATTCGCACCTGCGGGCTGTACGGGCGCGCCGGCACGAGCGGCAAAGGCGGCAACTTCGTGCAGACCATGCTGCGGCTGGCGCGCGAACAAGTCGGCGCTGCGGCGCCGAAGCCGATCCGCGTCGTCGCCGACCAGATCTGCACGCCGACGTACACCATGGACCTGGCCGCGCAGATGGCGCTGCTCCTGGAGACGAACGCCTACGGCATCGTGCACGCGACCAGCGGCGGCTCCTGCAGCTGGCATGAATTCGCGAACGCCATTTTCGAAATCGCCGGCCTGCCGACGCGCGCAGCGCCGATCACCAGCGCCGAGTTCGGCGCGCCCGCCGTGCGCCCGCCGTGGTCGGTGCTCGAAAATGCGGCGCTGCAAAAAGCCGGGATCGACCACATGCGCCACTGGCGCGCAGCGCTGGCCGACTACTTGGGGCGATAGCCGCACATGCGCCACTCGCCGCCCTCGATCGCAGCGGCGAAGGCGCGCTCGTCCATGCGCCACTCGCGGCTCTCACCGTTGTAGCTGGTGACGATGCGTCCGGTGCAGTGCACCAGCGCCTCGGATGCCGTGCTGGACGCCACGGCGCACGTCACGCCGTCCAGCGCGGCGTTCATCGATTGGAACGACGACGCCTCGATGCGCGCCTGCGATTCCCACGCCGCGCACGAAAGCGCGATCATCTGTTCGGCGTTGCCGGCCACACGCGCCTGCAGATACGACTCGATGCTGCTCGCTGCCTGCTCCACCGGCTGTGCTGCGCCGCAGGCGCTCAAAACGAAGACGAGCGCAGCGCCAAGCAGCGCACACATTCGCATATTGCGGGTGATCGAGTTCATTTCTTCTCCGTGATGTCCCATTAGAATCGCGCCAATGCTATCGGGAAAGCGCACACGCGGGCGTGCCATCGTCGTCGCAGTACTCGCCGCCATCGCAGTGCTTGCGGCCGTCGCCGGAATCCTTCTGTTCAATTCGGGCACGCTGGCGCCCAGGAACACAGGAAGCTTCGTCGTGACGATCTTCCCTACCCCTACCGCGCCCACGAATACGCCGGCCGCGCCGACAGCGACCGAAAGTATATCGGCCGCAGCCACCGAAACGCCGGCTCCGACCGCGTCGCCGCGCGTGACGCAGCACACCGTGCAGCTGAACGAGACGCTGTGGGACATCGCGCTGCGCTACGGATTTCAAACGCTCGACGCCATCGTCGCCGCCAATCCGGGCCTGAATCCGGATCTCATCAAGGAAGGACAAGTGCTCGCCATCCCCGGCGTCGACTTCGTCCCGCCGCCGCAGCCCACGCGCGCCTCGGCCGCCGCCGCGGAATCGCCGCAGACGACGCAGGCGCAGGTGAAGCGCGACGCCGGCGGCCTGCGCCTGCGTCGCGAGCCACAGGTGGCTGACAACGTTTTGACGAAGCTCTCCCCGCTCACGCCCCTGAGCATCATCGGCCGCACCAGCGACGATTTCTGGCTGCAGGTGACGACGCCCAACGGAACGACGGGCTGGGTCATGGCGCAGTACGTCGACCTGCCGACGGCAGCGGCGTCCGCTCCGGCGCTGGAGCAGCTGCCCATCGCCGCCACGGCGGCGCCGGCCGCCGCCGCTTCCGCGTCGCAGTTCGAACATCCGCCCTACCTCAGCGATCTTTCGCCGCGCGTGGCGGAAGTCTTCCGCGCCGGCCAGGCGCGCGGCAATCGCGCCAACGTGTTCGCACTGATCGGCGACAGCAACACCGAAAATCCGAAGTTCCTGCGCGCATACGACATCGGCGGATACGATCTCGGCGCGCGCTACGCGTACCTGCAGGACACGATCCGATTCTTCGCCGGCTCGTTCAACCGCACCAGCCCGGCCGCCCGCGGCGGCTTCAGCACCGGCAAACTGCTCGACCCAGGCCTGACCGATTCGTCGATCTGCTCGCCGGGTGAAACGCCGGTCGACTGCGAACTGCGCATCCAGCGGCCGAGCGTGGCGCTCGTGCTGATCGGCACCGGCGACCAGCACTCGTGGCAGGACTTCGAAGCGCGCTTCCGGCGCATCGTGCAGATGACCATCGATGCCGGCGTGGTGCCGGTTCTTATCACCAAAGGCGACGACCTCGAACACCGCGACAACAGCGCGCCGAGCGGCTACATCAACTCCGTCATCCGTCGCGTCGCGCTCGAATATCAGATGCCGCTGCTGAACTTCTCACAGGTCGTCGACACGCTGCCGGCGCGCGGGTTCATCGAAGACGGCTTTCACTACAACTGGCCGGCCGACGGACGCAGCGCAGATCTCACGACCGACAAACTTTCCTACGGGTTCAACCAGCGCAACCTGACGGCGCTGCAGGCACTCGACGTACTCCGGCGATCGGTGATCGCCCCCTGATTCCCACGAAACGATTTCCCATGCACAACATTCTTTTCCTTTGCCCGCTCGGTCGACAACATCGCGAATGGCGGCTCGCCGCCGCGAACGCGCAGATAAACGTGAACATTCAGCGCAGCACGGAATTGTCGCGCGAAGAACTGCTGGCGCTCGTGCGCGACGCCGATGCATTGATCACCGAACGCACCGGCGTGATCGATCGCGAGATCATCGCGGCAGGCACGCGACTCAAGGTAATTCAGCGCCACGGCTCGCTGGCGCACGACATCGATCTGGCTGCCGCGCGCGAGTGCGGCGTCCCGGTGTGTCTGCAGCCGATCCGCGGCACCACCGCCGTGGCGGAGAACGTGATGCTGCAGATGCTGGCGCTGCTGCGGCGGGCGACGCCGCTGCAGGAAGTGCTGCGCCGCCCGCCCGAAAGCTTCGGCATCGGCGAACCGCCGCATGCGCCGCGCCGCACCAGCGAAGATGTGTTCGCCTTCAACTGGAGCCGCCAGACGCGCGTCGGCCTGCTGCAGGAGCGCACCGTCGGCGTGCTGGGCTTCGGCGAAATCGGCGCCGAGCTGGCGCGACGCCTGCAGGGCTGGAACTGCCGGGTGCTGTACTCGAAGCGGCAGCGACTGCCGATCTCGGTGGAAGAAGAGCTGGGTGTGCAGCACCGCAGCCAGGAGGACCTGCTGCGCGAGAGCGACGTGGTGGTGTGCCTGCTGCCGTATTTCCCCGAGACCGACATGTGGCTGAACGCCGCGCGCATCGCCTCGATGAAGCCCGGGGCGGTGCTGATCGGATCCGGCTCCGGCAGCGTGATCGACGAGCACGCGCTGGCTGCGGCGGTGCGCGAAGGGCGGCTGGCCGGTGCGTCGCTCGACACATACGAATGGGAGCCCATCGCGCCGAACAATCCGCTGCTGCAGCTGACGGAAAGCGACCCGACTGCGAACGTCTTCCTGCTGCCGCACATCGGCTCGTGCAACGACGCGCAGTCGAGCCAGTTCGACGACTGGTACGGCAATGTGTGGACGGTGCTGAACGGCGGCGCGCCGCGCTGGCGCATCGCGTAGCCGCGAGCGATCGAAAAACGGCGACGGCCGCAGCTGGAGCTGCGGCCGTCGTGGATGCCCAGGACAGGACTTGAACCTGCAAGCCTTGCGGCACTACCCCCTCAAGATAGCGTGTCTGCCAATTTCACCACCTGGGCGAGAGTGGTTGGATTATACGCAGGTTTCAGGAAACGGGCAACGCATTCACGCCGTGTGCTGCTGAATTTTCTCGGCGACGAGGTCGGGGAAATCCCAGTGCACCAGCGCCCCGGCGCGCGGCAGCGGCACGATGCGCCAGTTGTCGCGCGAGACGAGCTGGTCGACGTAATCGAACTGAGCGAACGGATCGCTACCGAAGATCAACAGCGTCGGCTGCTGCAGCGATTCGTACACGTCGAAGATGTCGGGCGAGAAGAGACCGCCGGCGACGAACGCGAACGGCGCATATTCGGCGTCGGGTTGGTGGCTGGTGGCGTACGCGTAATCGGTGAATGAGTTCGGCATGCGGCGCCGCGCGCTCTGCGCCGTGAACAGCTTCAGGCTCGGCCGCGACGTCAGAAGATCGAAAAAGGGCCGGCTCCACGCAGAGACGCGCAGCGTGCGCAGCAGGCCGGGGTTGGCGCGCACACGACGCGCGCGCGGGCTCATGCCGGTGGGCGAGATGAGCGTCAACGTGCGAACGCAGTCCGGCCGCGCAACGGCCGCCAGCGCGGCGAATTCGGCAGCCAGCGAAAGCGCCACGACGTCCGCCGGCGCATCCTTCAGCACGAGGTGCATGAAATCCAGCAGCGCATCGCGCATCAGAGCCGGCGTGTACTCGCGATCCACTCGGGAGCTGAAGCCGAAGCCGGGCAGATCGATCGCATACACACGGCGATCGCGCGACAGTCGTTCGAACAACGGCCGCATCTCGAACGCCGACGCCGCGGCGTTGACGCTGTGCACGAGCAGCAGCGGCGCACGCCCGCGCACCTGCGGGCCGGCGGCGTAATACGCCAAGCGACCGGCCGACGGCGTGTTGACGTACTGCAGCTCACCGTCGAGGGCGGACGTCAGGGGAATGGCGTGTGGGATGCTGCGGCGCGAATGCGCAGCCCATGCAAGCGCAGCCCCGACGCCAGCGAGCAGGCCCGCGGCAGCGATCCACGGAACGGTCGATCCACGGCGGTCTTGGCGACGGATTTCATATGCCATGGGGCCGATTTTAAGCCGATGAAGATCAGTGACGGATGAGAGGATGAGAGCGTCACCACTGTCGTGAATACAACTCGACGTCCTCCGGCAGATCGAGGTCGAGCGCGAGGCTGTCGGAGAAAAACTCCCGGACATGCGCCTCGACTCGACGCGCGGCATCGGCGTGCAGTTGCCGGCTGTTCGCACCGAACGCGAAATCGATCACGCCGGGCGGGCGCAGCAGCAGCGCGTTCGTCCCGTGGCCGTGGCGATCGGGAGCGATCACGACGCAATCGCCGTGCATCGACTCAGCGGCATCCAGCAGGCCGGCCACATCGTGCGGCGAGACGGCGGCGACGTCCGCCGGCAGCACCAGGAGCGCCTCGCACGCGCCGATGTCCGCACGCGCCTCCGCCAGCGCCTCGTTCAAGCCGGATCCGCTCTCGATGATCACGTCCGCGCCGCGGCCGGACAGCCATGCCATGACGCGCACATCGGACGTCACGACGACGATGCGTGCGATGCGCCGCTCTCCGCGCAGAACGTGCAGCAGCCGGCGCAGCGTTTCTTCCGTCAGCTGAATGCGATGTGCGAGATCGAGCGACTCCGCGAGGCGCGACTTGCCATGATCGAGAGATTTGACCGGAATCAGTGCAACGATTCCCAAGATGCCTCAGCTGCCGGGCGGCAATGCACCGTCGTCCGTGCCTGCATTGAGCGACGCCTGATCCAGCCGACATCCGCCGAGCTTCTCGGGGCGCAGCTGATCGGCGAACGTGACGACCTCGCAGGCCAGCCGAGCACGGTCATCCTCATCCTTCATCAGCGTATCCGTGACGAGCACGCCCACGCCCATGTCCTCGATCTGCGCCTTCAGATGCGCATCGCGTTCATCCAGGACGAAGCCGTTGATGAAGTCGGAATAGTGCTCGGCGACGGCAGAGGCGGAAGGCTCATCACCCAGCTCGCGCATCAGCTTGGCCGCCGGGCCCTTCACCGCTTCGCCGCCGATGATCGGCGTCACGGCGATGATCGGCGCCGACGCGTTCAGCAGCGCGTCCTTCACATCGACCATGGAAAGGATCGGATCGATGCTGAGGTACAAATTCGACGGCGCGATGACGATCGTATCGGCAATCTCGACAGCGCGCACCGCCTGCGGCAGCGCCTCCGCTTCATCGGCGCCTTCATAGATCAGGCTGCGCACCTGCGGCTGCCAGCGCGCCTTCACGAAATACTCCTGGAAGGAGAAGAGTCCTTCGTCGGTGTCGACGATCGTGCGGACGCGATCGTTGGTCATCGGCAGGATGCGCGACTCGATGCCGAGGCGCTGAGACAAGAATGCCACCGCTTCGGCAAGCGTGCGGCCGTCCTTGATCAGCTGTGTGCGCGTCATGTGCACGGCCAGGTCGCGGTCGCCGAGGCGAAACCACGGCTGCATGCCGAGCTTCTGCAGCATGTCGAAATTTCCGAAGGTATCGCCGGCGATGCCCCATCCGGTTTCCGGATTGGCGATGCCCGCCAGGGTGTACATCACCGTATCCAGATCGGGCGAGACATGCAGGCCGTGCATCTCGAGATCATCGGCGGTGTTGACGATGACGGTGAGCAAATCGGCGCCGACGCTGCGCGCCATTCCGTGGGAAAGCTTCGCGCCGCCCACACCTCCGGCGAAAACGACGAAATTCATACGCGGGATTTTCGACGATGTACGGCATTGATGCAAGCGGATGAGCAGCACCTAAACGAGGGCTCAGCGCAGCGCGCAGGGAGCACCGAGGTTCTGCACCATCTGCAGCTGCGCAGATTCCAATGCATCGGTGATCGACGGCGTGTTGACGAGCTGCAGAGCCGATCGACCGAGGCCGTCGACGACGCAGGGCCACGCAGCAAGAAGCGGCTCGCTGCGGGCCGAGCCGCCGGCGCGCTGCACGGCCGCGACGTACTTCGAAGGCAGCTGCGCCGGATCCATGACGGTGACGGCGGAAAGTCGCGCGGGAAATTCGTCGGTATCCGTCGCCCAGCGTGCAGTCTGCGTCGTGTCGAGCATCCAGTGCACGAAGTGCCACGCTTCAGCTTCGCGGTCGGCGTTGGTGCGCGGAACGACGAGCAGCGGTGCGCGAACGATGCCGGTGGACGAACTGCGCGCGGCAGGAACGGGTGCGACGTCCCATGTCCGGCCAGCGCCCGACGTGATCAGCCGTGATGCTTCACGCAGGCGGCTGCTCCATTCGAACATCAGCACCGCGCGTCCCGCAGCGAACTCGTTCAACACCTGCGCATCGGATACGGCGGCCAGCGCAGCGCCGGATCGCATCGACTCCACGAGTACGCTCAGCGCATCGACGGCGCGCGGCGCTCCGATCTGCGGCATGCGGTCCACGGTGAGCAGCGAGACATCGTTCAGATTCAGCCACTCCTGCAGCAGCACATCGTCCTGGCGCGCGACGAAGCAGGCGCCGGTCTGCTGCGCCTGCTCGCACAATCGCAGCAGCGACGGGCCGTCGACGGGAGGAGCGAGGCCGCTCTCGGTCATCCAATCGGCATCGAAGATCATCAGGCGCACGTCGCCGCCGAGAGGCAGGCCGACGAGGCTTCCATCGACGGTGCGCCCGACGGCGAACACGAACGGAAAAAGATCACCACGATCGACTGCGCCGAATCCGTTCACGCCTTGAACCAGATCGTCGAGCGGACGCAGCACGCCCTGCTCGGCGTACACCGCAGCCTGGGCAGCGGACACCACGGCGACGTCGGGGACCTGCCCGGCGAGAAAAGCGGCGTGCTGGGCCGACGGCGTGCGGCGCTGCGGCACCACGACGACGTCACGCGCGACATCGGCATTCCACGCATCGACGAGATTCAGCAGCGCGCGTTCGCGCGCACCGTCGAGCGTGTGCCACAGAATCAGCGTGCGGCGCGCGGTGAGCGTGCAGCTGGAAATAAGAAGCGCCGCAAAGATGAACATCGAGAGGCGCGCAGAGCGATTCATGCGATCCTCAGCACTTCCTGCACGTCGACGAATCCGCGAGCGTTGCGCGTGAGATGCGCGACGGGCACGTGGGGATCGTGCGAGAAGGACAGCAACGCGCCCGTCTCCACCGCCCACTGCTGCTGCTCGCGTTTGGAATCGATGGTCGTCATCGGCAGAACGTCGTATGCCGGAACCCAGGGCAGGCGCGCCAGGTGAATGGCATAGATCGAGAGATCTCCGGTGTGCATGTACGGGGCCGAACCGGGCACCTCGACGATCACGGACTGATGGCCGGTGGAATGTCCGGGCGTAGGAACGACGCGCAGCGAAGGCGTGACGGTCGCCGGGCCATCGAGCAGCGTCAGCACGCCGGCATCGGCGAGCGGCGCGAAATTTTCGGCGAAGTACGTGTTGCGCGTGCGCTCGTTGGGATGCATCGCATCCTCGAATTCGCGACGCTGCACGACGTAGCGCGCATTCGGAAATGTCGGCACGATCGCATCGCCAAAACGACGCGTCGCCCATCCGCAGTGATCACCGTGCAGATGCGTCAGCACCACGACGTCGACGTCGGCGGGAGTCAACCCGGCGCGCGCCAGGTCATCGAGGAGCGTGCCTGCGGGGCGCTGCAGTTCGTACTGCGTGGCGAGCACATCGGCGTTCTTGTCGCCACAGCCGCCGTCGACGAGGATGCGCAGGCCGTCCACCTCGATGAGCGGCGACCACAACACCATCGGAACGCGATTCAGCTCGTCGGGCGGCAGCAGCTTGCTCCACTTCGGGCGCGGCACCAGCCCGAACGGGCCGGCGCCGTCGCCCAGTGTGACGCCGTCGCTGAGCAGGCGCAGCGGGAAGGGTGCGGCAGAAACCTCCAGCACCGGTCACATCTCCCCGCGCCATTTGCGCGCGCCCTGGCAGTCGCAGCTCTTGACCTTCTTGCCGCTGCTGCAGAACGGGCACACGTCGTTGCGCCCGATCTTCGCCGTCTGCGCCGCCTTCGGCTTGCCGACGGGGGCAGCGCTCCCGCCGCCGGACACGCGCAGCGCGGCACGATCGATCGCGCGATCGACGGACGAACGACCGGATGCAGCAGCAGGAGCCGCGGCCGAACTCACCGCCGGCGGTGCAGCGCGGCGCTGCGACTGCGGCTGCGGCGGGCCGCTCACGCCGAACTGCACGTTGAAGATGCGATTGGCGACCTGATGCTTGATGTTGTCCAGCAGCTCGGCGTACACATTGCTCGCCTCGGTGCGATACGCCACCAGCGGATCGCGCTGCGCATACGCACGCAGCCCGATGCCCTCGCGCAGCTCGTCGAGGTCGGTCAGATGCTTCACCCACAGCTGATCGACGATCTGGATCGTGATCTGCCGATCGCGGAACAAACGAACGCCGTCGAGGAACGCCTTGTCGAGAACGGCGCGATGCTCATCCGGAAAGGATCCGATCGGCGTAGTTTCGAGCTGTGCGGTTACGGCCTCGCCGAAATGCTTCTTCGCCCAGGAGTACACCCCGCGCTGCAGCGCGTCACGCTGCGCATAGCGCATCTCTTCGAGCGTCATGCCGGAGAGCGACATCTGCGTCTGCACCAGCTTGGCGAATTCGCTCAGGCCGGCGGTGTAGCGCTGTTCGGCGAGATCGACGAGCGATTCGGTGATTTCCTCGCGCGTGCCGCGTTCCCACGTCTTCACGTCGAAGTCGCGCGGCAGCGGAACGATGGCGCGCACTTCGTTCAGCAGGCCGTGCAGGTCCCAGTTCTCGGGCAGATCACCGGCGGTGTGCTCCTTGACGAGCGACTCGAGCTCGTCCTCGACCATGTCGAGCACGATCTCCTTGAGGTCGATCTGTTCGAGAATTTTCCGGCGCTGCGCGTAGATCACTTCGCGCTGTTTGTTGATGACGTCGTCGTACTGAATCACGTGCTTGCGCACGTCGAAGTTGTAGCCTTCGACTTTTTCCTGCGCCTGCTCGATGCTCCTCGAGAGGATGCCGTACTCCAGCGGGACGTCGTCCTCCATGTTCATGCGCTCCATCAGGCTCTTGACGCGCTCGCCGCCGAAGCGGCGCATGAGGTCGTCGTCGAGCGAGACGTAGAAGCGCGCGCTGCCGGGATCGCCCTGGCGCGAGCAGCGGCCGCGCAGCTGGTTGTCGATGCGGCGCGCCTCGTGGCGTTCGGTGCCGATCACGTGCAGGCCGCCGAGTTCGAGCACCTTCTTCTTCTCGGCGCTGCACTCGACTTCCGCCTCGGCGACGGCCGCCTGAAACTCCTCGCGGGAAATCGTGGTGAGGTCCGCGCCGGCCTTGCGCAGGCGTTCGCGTGCGATGCCCTCCGGATTCCCGCCGAGCAGAATGTCGACGCCGCGGCCGGCCATGTTCGTCGCGATCGTGACGGAGCCGAGCCGCCCGGCCTGCGCCACGATCTCCGCTTCGCGCGTGACGTTCTCCGGGCGCGCGTTGAGAATTTCGTGGCGAATGCCCTTGCGCTTGAGCGCGTTGCTCAGCCGCTCGCTCGTCTCGATGGCGATCGTGCCGACGAGGATCGGGCGGCCGGCGGCGTTGACCTTGACGATCTCGTCGACTACGGCATTGAACTTCGCGTCCACCGTTTTGTACACGAGATCAGCGTAATCCAGACGGCGATAGTAGCGCCGGCCGCTCTGCGGATCGACGTACATCGTCACCACCGTCCCGTCGACGAACTCATCCTTCTTTTCCTGCAGCTTCTTCTGGCTGGCCTGATACTCGACGTTGGTCGGCAGCGGCACGACTTCGAGGTTGTAGATCTTGAAGAATTCCTCGCTCTCGGTCATCGCCGTTCCGGTCATGCCGCCCAGCTTGTCGTACATGCGGAAGAAATTCTGAATCGTAATCGTGGCGTAGGTGAAGCTTTCGCGCTGCACCTTGACGCCTTCCTTCGCCTCGATCGCCTGATGCAGGCCTTCGCTGAAGCGGCGGCCGAACATGAGACGACCGGTGAATTCGTCGACGATGACGATCTCGCCGTTCTCGACGACGTAGTCGCGGTCCTTCTCGTAGATGACATGCGCGCGCAGCGCATTGTCGAGGTACGGCGTCATATCGGCATGTTCGGCCGCGTACAAGTTGTCGATGCCGAGCATTTTCTCGATGCGACCGATGCCCTGCTCGGTGAGCGTGACATTTTTCGTGCGCGCCTCGACGAGGTAATCGCCGTCCGGGTCCTTGAAGTCGTTCTTCTTGCTGGGCTCCAGGCGACGCACCTGCTGCGCGAACTGCGAATACAGCTTCGACGGTTCGTCCGCCGGGCCGCTGATGATAAGCGGCGTGCGCGCTTCGTCGATGAGCAGGTTGTCGACTTCGTCGATGATGGCGAAGGAGAGCACCGGCAGCCCGTCGGAGTCGACGCGCTGCACGCACTCCGCCAGATCCTGGTTCATGTTGTCGCGCAGGTAATCGAAGCCGAACTCGCTGCTGGTGCCGTACGTGATGTCGCAGGCGTACGCTTCGGCGCGCGAGATCGGCCGCAGGTACAGATAGCGGTCGTCGCGGCTCTGGTAGCTCGGATCGAACTCGTACGTGGAATCGTCGACGCGGCCATTGCCGGAGCTCTGGATCACTGCGGTGCGCAGGCCGAGAAAGTGATACACGCGCCCCATCCACTGCGCATCGCGCTTGGCGAGGTAGTCGTTCTGCGTGACGAGATGCACGCCCTTGCCGGTCAACGCGTTCAAATACAACGGCGCGGTGGCCACGAGCGTCTTGCCTTCGCCGGTGCGCATCTCGGCGATCTTGCCTTGATGCAGCAGCGCGCCGCCGACGAGCTGCACGTCGTAGTGGCGCATGCCGTTGATGCGCCGGCTGGCTTCGCGCACGACGGCGAACGCCTCGGACATCAGCGAATCGAGCGACTCGCCGGCAGCGACGCGCTGCTGAAAAGACTTCGTCTTCGCACGCAGCGCTTCATCGGACAACGCTTGAAGCTCCGGCTCGAGTCGTGCGCACTTTTCCACCATCGGCGCAAGGCGCGCCAACGCCTTGTCACTGTCGCTGCCGATGATCTTGGTGATGAGATTCTTGAACATTATTTCTGAAACAGGTCGCTGCTCGAAGCCCGAAGAGCGAAAAACACGGATCCCGAAACGCGAAACGGGTCAGGTCGGCGAGATTATAGAGTCATAGAGACGGCGCAGCGTCGCTTCGATGCCGGGCTCACGCAGCCCTAAATCCGTCACTTCGAACCGCTCGCACACGCGGGCGATCAATTCTGCCACCGGCAGGGCATGATCGAATTCGTAAGCGGCGCTGCGCGCGGTGCGCTCGACGAGCTCCGCCCCGGGCACGCTCGGATCCTCGTATTCGCGGGCGAATTCGACGGCCAGCACGCGCCGGCCGCCGAAGCGCCGCACGAGCACAGCGAGTTCGTCGTCGAAGATTAGTTTGCCGTGGTCGATGATCAGCGCACGCCGACACAGATGCTCGATGTCCTGCATGTCGTGCGTGGTGAGCAGCACGGTCACGCCGCGCTCGCGATTGACGCGCAGGATGAACTGCCGAATGCGCTCGCGCGCGACGAGGTCGAGCCCGATCGTCGGCTCGTCGAGGAAGAGCAGCGGCGGATCGTGCAGCAGCGCCGCGCAGATGTCCGCGCGCATGCGCTGGCCGAGCGACAGCACGCGCGCAGGCGAGCGCAGGAACGGCCCGAGCTCGAGCAGATCCTCGAATTCGCGCAGATTGCGCAGAAAGCGCTCGCGCGGCACGCCGTAAATGTGGCGCTGCAGTTCGAACGATTCGATCACCGGCAGGTCCCACCACAGCGTGCTGCGCTGGCCGAACACCGCACCGATCTGCGCCACGTGCGCGCGCCGCTCGCGCCACGGGACGCGTCCGAGCACGCGCAGTTCGCCGGCGTCCGGCGCCAGCAGGCCGGCCAGCATGCGGATGGTGGTGCTCTTGCCGGCGCCGTTCGGCCCGAGGCAGCCGACCATTTCGCCGGCCGCGATGTCGAACGAAATGCCGTCCACCGCGCGCACGGTCTCGCGCTGCGGCGACAGCAGATCGCGCAGCGCGCCGAACGGCCCAGCGGCGTGGCGCGTCAGTCGGTAATGCTTGACGAGGTCGCGAACATGAATCATGAGCCGGCTCCCTGATAGCGGCGCAGGCCGATGCGAAAGATCACCGCGGAAACCATGAGCATCGCCATGCCGACGAACGGCGCCAGAAACGGCGCGAACGACGGCAGGCCGAGTGGATCGCTCTTGTCTAGAAAATACAGCGCCGGGGCGTAGTTCATGAAGATCGTGGGCACGATGAACGTGAACACGCTGCGCAGCCAGTGCGGATAGACCGTCATCGGATACGTGGTCATCTCCGTGCTGCCGTACGTCACGATGTTGATCGCCTCGATGCGTTCCCCCGTCCAGAAAATCAGCGCGCTGCCGACGACGAAGAGTGAGCCGTAGCACAGCACCTGGCCGGCGATCACGAGCGGCAGATAGACGAGCTTGTCCGGCGTCCACGCCACGTCCAGCGACAGCATCGCCCAGACCAGCACGGCCACGCCCTGCGCGATGCGGCCGAGGCGGCGCAGCAGAAACGTCGAGCCCAGCACCTGCGTCCACATCGACGCCGGACGCAGCAGCATCTGGTCGAGGCGGCCGCGGCGCACGAGCTCGCCGAACGTGTCGGGATCGAAGCCGCTGAACAGCATGTCCATCAGGCCGAACGACGTCTCGACCATGCCGTACAGAAAGGCGATCTCCAGCACGCTCCACCCGGCGATCGAATCGAAGCGCGCGAGCACCGCACCGATGACGAGTATGGCGGAGCCGCTCAGCAGCATCGTAGAAAGCACGTCGAGCCAGAACCCGAACGAGGAAATGGCCTGCCCGCGCAGGGAAGCGCCGATCAATCGCAGCAGCAGCATCGCCCTACCCTCCGTATACGACGAGCCGACGCGTGCCGGCGCGCAGCACCAGCAGCCCGATCGTCGTCAGCAGAACCGCCCACGCCGCCTGCTGCAGCAGAATCTCGACGACGGCGGCATCCCGCGCGATGCCGAGGAAAATGTCCACGGGCGCGGTGAACGTGGCCGGAAACGGCGTCAGGTAGCACAGCGTGCGCAGCCAGTCCGGAAGCAAAGCCATCGGCATGTAAAAGCCGGAAAACGCCTGAGCCAGCGCGAACATCACACGCCCGAAACTGCGCGCATCCGGCATCCAGAACGCCGCCATGTTCGTCAGAAATCGCCAGCCGAAGCTCACCCATGCGCCGAGCAGCAGCGCGGCCGCCACGCCCGCCCACTGCAGCGGAGACTGCGGCAGCGTCAACGGAAACAAGAGCGACGCCGTGAGCAGCATCGGTGAACCGCGCAGCAGCAGGTTGGCGAACGCGCGGCCGACGTCGCGCGCCAGCCACATGCCGTAGTAGTGCGTCGGGCGCAGCATTTCCATGATGATGTCGCCGGTGCGCACTTGCTCCATGACGTCCCACCAGCCCCACAACGTGACGAACATGATCAGCCCCTGCGACACCGCCGTGAACGTGAGCGCCTGCTGCAGCGAGATGCCGGCCAGTTCGTCTCGGCCGTCGTACAGCGCCCGCATGATCGCCACACGCAGCAGCATGAAGAACGCATTCGTGGCGATGCCGGCCAGCGTCGCCGTGCGATACGTGATCTGCCGACGAAAGCCGAGCCACGCGAATTGCAGGTAGGGACGCATGGGCGGCGGAGTATAACTAACCGTATGCTGTCCAACGATTTCCCGCGGGTCATCGCCGCACTGCATCTTTTGCCATCATCGGTTTCGGCGCATCTCGATGCGCAGCCGCTGAACCGCATCATCGAACACGCACTGCTGCATGCGCAGATCGCCTACGACGGCGGCGTGCGCGCGTTTTACATCCAGGACGTGCACGACACGCCCGTCGCGCCGACGATTCTGCCGCAGACGGTCGCCAACGTCACCGCCGTCGGCCGCGAGCTCACGCGCGCGTTTCCGGATGCGCGCTTCGGCATCTGCCTGATGCAGCACGGCGCGAAGGAGCCGCTGCAGATCGCCGATCAGATCGGCGGCGCGTTCGTGCGGCTCAAGGTGTACCAGGGCGTGATGGTGAAGGCCGAAGGGCTGCTGCAGGGCTGCGCGTGGGAAGCGATCCAGACGCGCCATGCGCTCGGGGCGCAGCACATCGCCATCTTCGCCGACATCTACGACCGCGTCGGCGTGCCGCTCGCGCCGCTGCCGCTGGGGGAAGCGTGCCGCCAGGCCGTCACGTTCGGCAAGGCCGACGCGCTGGTGCTCACCGGCATGAATCCGGCCCAGACCATCGAGATGCTCGACGAAGCCATCGCCGCCAAAACCGGCGCGCCGCTCACCGTCGGCGGCAGCGTGTCGGTCGCCACGCTCAAGGACTTCGCGCCGCGCGCGCGCCACTTCGTCGTGCACGCCGCGTTCGCCCGCAAGGGCCTGCCGATGCACAACGGCCTGCCGGTCGACTGGCACGTGGATGCCGTGCGTGAACTCATGAGCGCGCTGTAGCCACGTGATGAATTTTCCATGTTGACCTGCTGCGGCGGCATCCGCATCGACACCGTGATCACCGTGGAAGGCACCGCCCGCATCAACGAGATGGGCGGCAACGCCATCTTCTCGGCGGGCGGCGCGCGCCTGTGGCGCGACGACGTCGCCATTCTGGGCCGCATCGGCGACAACTTCCCACAGCAATGGCTGCGCGACCTGGCGGCGCGCGGGTTCGACGTGCGCGGCATCCGCAACATCGGCGGCATCCAGGATCACCGCACGTTCTACGCCTACATCGACCGCGACACGCGCGTCGACACCGATCCAGCCTTTCACTTCGCCCGCATCGGCGCGCCGCTGCCGCCGGAGCTCGCCGACTACACCAGCTCGACGCGCGGCCAGGACAACCTCGATGCGTACGAGCCGCTGACCGTGACGCCGGAGGATCTCGAGGCGCTGCCGGTGGCATCGCTCACGGCGCTGCACATCGCGCCGGGCAGCATCCTGACGCAACGCAACCTGCCGCCGGCCGCCCGTGCGCGCGGCGCAGCGTGCGTGAGCGTCGACCCGAGCGAGCGGCTGGTCAAGCCGGAAATGCAGTCTCATCTGGAAGACGTGCTCGCGCGCATCGACGTGTTTCTACCGAGCGACATGGAAGTGGCCAGCTTCTTCCGCGACGACCCGGCCATGGCGGGCGACCCGGCCGCCGCCGCGCGATGGTTCGCCGCGCGCGGCCCGCGCGTGGTGGTGATCAAGCGCGGCTCGCGTGGCGCGTACGTCTACGCGCACGAACACGACCGCGCCTGGCACGTGCCGGCGCTGGCCGTCGACGTCGTCGACGTCACCGGCGCCGGCGACTCGTTCTGTGGCGGCTTCATGGCCGTGTATTCGCGCACCACGGATCCGCTCGAGGCAGCCGTGTGCGGCGCAGCGACCGCCTCGTTCACCATCGAAGACTACGGCGCAGCGCGCCTGCTGACGGCGACGCGCCGTGACGCGCTCGACCGAGCGGCGTCGATCCGCGCCGGCGTCGTGCCGGAATAGACGGCTGCAGCACACGCCGTCGTTTGACGTTTTCCGCGATCGGCTCTACACATCCAGTGTTTGGCCGCAATCCGGCATTCGATAATTTCACCCTTCAGGAGATCAATAGGAATGAGCAAGATTCGACTCGGCATGATCGGAACCGGCGGCATGGCCCGCTATCACATCGGCAATATTCTGAAGCAGACCGACACGACGGAAGTCGTCGCAGTGTGCGAACCGAACGGCGACAACTACGAGAAGGCCGCAGAGATGTTCGACGCCGCCGGCCTTCCGGTGCCGCCGTGCGAGCCGGACTTCGCCAAGTTCATCAAGACGTACGCCGGCAAGATCGACGCCGCGTTCATCGTCACGCCGCACAACGAGCACTTCCCGCAGGCCACCGCGCTGATGAAAGCCGGCATCGACGTGCTGATCGAAAAGCCGATGGTGCTGAACCCGGCCGAGGCGAAGAAGCTGCTCAAGACGCGCGACCAGACCGGACGGCTGCTCATGGTCGCCTTCAACGGCAGCAGCTCGCCGTCGATCCGCATCGCCGCGAACATGCTGCAGAGCGGCGAACTCGGCAAGATCCTCAACGTGCAGGCCTCGGTCTGGCAGACGTGGGAACAGAACACCAAGGGCCTGTGGCGCCAGGTTCCCGAAATCAGCGGCGGCGGCTACATGTTCGACACCGGCGCGCACCTGCTGAACACCGTGGCCGACCTGATCGGCGAGCCGTTCGCCGAAGTGGCTGCCTTCATCGACAACCGCTCGACGAAAGTCGACATCCTGACCGTGGCGATCGCCAAGACGAAGAGCGGCTCGTTCGTCACGATCAACGGCTGCGGTGCGTCTCCGGTGACCGGCACCGACATCAAGATCTGGTGCGAGAACGGGATGCTGGAGACCGGCGTGTGGGGCGGCTATCTGCGCGTGCAGAAGGCCGGCGAAAAGGAAATGACGAACATCGAACTGCCGCCGTTCCTCGGTGTGTGGCAGACGTTCGTGCGCGTGCGCAACGGCGAGATCCCGAACCCGTGCCCGGGTGAGATCGGCCTGCGCATGATCGAGCTGTGGGACGCGATCAAGGCGAGCGCGGCACAGAAGGGCAACGTCGTGAAGATCAAATCCAGCGCGAAGAAAGCCGCGCCGGCCAAGGCGAAAGCCAAGGCCAAGCCCGCGGCAAAGAAGCCGGCTGCGAAGAAAGCGCCGGCCAAGGCCAAGGCAAAGGCAAAGGCAAAGAAGTAGACAGTTCGATACGTTCCACGAACACGTCATCGCCGGCGCGCCGTACTGTGCACAGCGCGCCGGCAAGAATCCATCCGATCAGCCCAGGCGGGCCGCGACGTCG
>JBIIIA010000217.1:0-5861 GCA_044235195.1 Thermoflexales bacterium | reverse complement strand
GCGTTCACGGAAGAGCAGATCCTGACGCGATTCGGACTGCAGCCGTCGAACGTGGTGTTCGGCGGCAAAGTCAAACTCCTGCACGCTGCGCTGGCCACCGCGCGACCGGCGGCCGGTGAACCCGTGCAAGCCACGGTCTACTGGGGCGCAGTCGCGCCGATCGAACAGAGCTATCGCGCCATACTCGAACTGCGCGACGCCGACGGCGTCGTCGTCGCCCAGCGCTGGTTCATTCCTTTCGGCGGGCGCTTCGATACGCAGCGCTGGCGCACCGGCGAATTCTTCGCTGACGAGTACGCGCTCACGCCGCCGCCGGCGCCGTACGATCGCATCCTCACGCTGCAGGTCGCCCTGCGCCGCGTGTACGGCGAACCACCGCGCATCCCGATCGACGGAGCGAACGGCGCCGATGCGTTCGTCGTCGGCCGCGTGCGCATCGCCGCCGACCCGGCGGCACGCCTGCCCGCCCGCGCACGCTTCGGCGATGTGCTGGCCCTGAACGATATGCGCGTTCGCCCGGGCTCCGTGCGATTCGACTGGACCGCGCTTGCTGCTCCGCCGACCGACTACACGCTGTTCGTACACGTCTACGACGCCGCCGGCAATCGCATCGCCCAGCAGGATGCACAGCCCTTCGACGGCGCATACCCGACCAGCCTGTGGCTCCCCGACGAATTCGTGCGCGACGAACGCGCCATCTCACTCCCACCCGAGGCGCATGAACTGCGCTTCGGCTGGTACGACGCCGCATCCGGCGCACGCCTGCCGGCGACGAAGCCGGACGGCAGTGCGTGGGCGGATGGAGTGGCGGAGTGGAGAGTAGATAGTAGATAGTGGATAGTGGTTAGTGGTTAGTGGTTAGTAAAAACTCACTATGACTATCTACTATCGACTATCTACTCCGCTCCCCTTCCCACATCCGGATCAAATCCCACAGCTCGCTCTCGAACTGGCTCTTGCCGTCCTCGCGCGGCAGCACGCGAAAGACGGCCCGATACATCAGCCAGATCGCCACGGCCATCGCGCCGAATCCGAGCAGCGTGAAGCCGATGCGCGTGATCGCGTTCACCTGCGCCACCTGGCTGTTGAACGCCTCCGTATCGAACGGCGCGGTGACCATGTTCAGGTTCAGAAAAAAGTTCACCGCGCCGGCTGCGATGTTCTGCACACCGATCACCACCGATCCGATCGTGAAGCTGCGCACTACGCCGGGCTGCCCGAGCAGCCGGTTCACCGACGCGTGCTGCTCGGGCGTCTCTGGCGACAACATCTGATTGAACATCTGCTCGCCGAAGTAACGCATGAACGGCCGCCCGATCAGCGCCGAACCGAGGAAGACCACCACTGCGACCAGCAGGCCCATCGTGTCCTTGATCGCGTAGCGCACACCGTCGACGAACCAGAACACCAGCACCGCCGTCACGATCGACGACAGCGCCACGTACGTCGTGATGGCGTTGAAACGCCGCGACAATACGAATGTGTCCAGCAGCACGTACACCACCGGCACGAACGCCGCCAGCACATACGCCGTGATGTTGCCCAGCGGACGGCTGAGATAGTTCAGGATCAGCGCAGGCACGACCGCGCCGATGACCACGTCGAGAAGCAGCTTCGTAGATCCTTTCATGGAGCGGGAATTGTAGAAGACGACGACGGACGACGGACGACCGCAGTCTGTCGTCTGTCGTCTGCGGTCCATCGTCGTCTTCTACAATTCCTCCCCATGAACATCTCGGAATTGCAGAATCGCTTCGAACAGGCGTTCGGCCGAAAAGCTGCGTTCGTCGCGCGCGCGCCCGGCCGCGTCAATCTCATCGGCGAGCACACCGATTACAACGACGGATTCGTGCTGCCGATGGCCATCGACCGCGACGTAACGTACGTCGGCGCGCCGCGCACCGATTCGATCGTGCGCATTCACTCCGCCAACTTCGACCAGACCGCCGAATTCGATCTGCGCGATATTCAGAAATCGAGCGATGCCGAGTGGAGCAATTACGCGCGCGGCGTGGCGCAGGTGCTGCAGCAGAACGGCCACGCGCTGACCGGCTTCGACGCCGTATTGTGGGGCGATGTGCCGATCGCCAGCGGCCTCTCGTCGTCGGCTGCGACCGAGATGGCCACGATCAAGGCGTTCGAAGCGGCGTCGGGCGGGAAGCTCGCCGTCGACGGCGTGTCCGCCGCGCGCTTTTCGCAGACGGCCGAGCGCAGCTTCGTCGGCGTCAACTGCGGCATCATGGATCAGTTCATTTCGTCGCTCGGCCGCACCGGCCAGGCGCTGCTGATCGACTGCCGCTCGCTCGAGTACGAGCTCGTGCCGGTGCCGCAGGGCGCCAGCGTGCTCGTCGTCGACACGTCCGCGCCGCGCACGCTGGCCGGCAGCGCGTACAACGAGCGCTTCGCTCAGTGCCAGCAGGCGGCCAAGACATTCGGCGTCGCCTCGCTGCGCGACGTCTCGCCCGAGGAATTCGAGCGCCGCCGCGGCGAACTTTCCGACGTCGTCGCGCAGCGCGTCGAACACGTCATTTACGAAAGCCCGCGCACGCTCGACGCCGTGCAGGCGATGAAGGCCGGCGATCTGGTGCGCCTCGGCCAGCTCATGAACCAGTCGCACGACAGCCTGCGCGATTTGTACGCCGTCAGCAGCTTCGAACTGGACACCGTCGTGAACATCACGCGCGCGATCCCCGGCGTGTACGGCGCGCGCATGACCGGCGCCGGCTTCGGCGGCTGCGCCATCGCGCTGGTGCGCAACGACGCGGTCGAAGCGGCGCGCGCCGCGGTGCTCGCCGATTACCCGCGGCTCACGAATCGCGAGCCGAAAGTCTATGTCTGCGTGGCGTCGGAAGGCGCGAGCTGGCGCACGATCTGATATGAATTTCGTCATCACCGGAGGCGCCGGTTTCCTCGGCATCAACCTCACCCGCTACCTGCTCGAACGCGGCCACGCCGTCACGTGCGTGGACATCGCCGAGTTCGATTACGCCGACTGCAAGGATCGCGTGCGCGCGATCGTCGCCGACATCCGCGACAAGGCCGCACTCGTGCGCGCCTTCGCCGGCGCCGACGTCGTCGTGCACACCGCCGCGGCGCTGCCGCTCTATTCGAAGGAGGATATTTACACGACCGACATCGTCGGCTCGCGCAATGTGGTCGAGGCCGCCTTCGAAAACAAATCTCGCCGAGTTATCCACATCTCATCCACAGCGGTGTACGGCATCCCCGATCACCATCCGCTGATCGAAACCGATCGCCTGTACGGCGTCGGGCCGTACGGCGAAGCGAAGATCGAGGCCGAGAAAGTGTGCGCCGAATATCGCGCGAAGGGGTTGTGCGTGCCGATCATTCGGCCGAAGTCGTTCATCGGGCCGGAGCGCCTCGGCGTGTTCGCCATGCTCTACGACTGGGCGCACACCGGCCACAATTTCCCGGTGCTCGGCCGCGGCGACAACCTGTATCAGTACCTCGACGTCGAAGACCTGTGCCAGGCCATCTACCTGTGCGCCACGCTCGACGAGGCGATCGTCAACGACACGTTCAACATCGGCGCGAAAGTGTTCGGCACCATGCGCGACGACTTCCAGGCCGTGCTCGACAAGGCCGGCTTCGGCAAGCGCATCATCCCGTTCCCGGCCGAGCCGGTCATCTGGGGGCTGCGCATCCTCGAGTTCTTCAAGCTCTCGCCGCTCTACAAGTGGGTGTACGAGACCGCTTCGAAGGAATCGTTCGTCTCGATCGAGAAGGCCGAGCGCGTGCTCGGCTACGCGCCGAGATATTCGAACAAGGACGCACTGCTGCGCAACTACGCGTGGTATCTGGAGAACCTGCCGAAGTTCCAGCACGCCAGCGGCGTGTCGCATCGCGTGCCGTGGAAACAGGGCGCGCTCGGCCTGATCAAGAAGTTGTTCTAGGAGATCCATGCCATTCCCGCTGATCATCGACGCCCATCTCGATCTGGCGTACAACGTGCAGCGCTTCGGCCGCGATTACCGGCGCGGCGCGCGCGTCACCCGCGCGCACGAGGACGGCACGGCGAACGTGAAGCATGCCGGCGAATGCACCGTCGGATTTCCCGACATGCTGCGCGGCCGCGTCGGGCTGGCCTTCGCCACCATCTTCGTCGAGCCCGCCAGCCGCCGCTTCTCCGGCGACGGCCATGGCTACCACGACGCCGCCGAGGCGCACGCGCTCGGCATGTCGCAGCTCGACTTGTACCGCCGCCTCGCCGATGAAAACGAGCACATCACGCTCGTCACCGATCAGCGCTCGCTCGACGATGTGCTCGCCGACTGGGGCATGGCCGACGCGCCGAAGCGCCCGGCGAATCATCGCAAGCGCATCGGCCTGGTGCCGCTCATGGAGGGCGCCGATCCGATCCTCGAGCCGAAGGAGCTCGAACGCTGGTACGAACGCGGCCTGCGCATCGTCGGCCCGGCGTGGGACACCACGCGCTACGCAGGCGGCACCTGGCAGAAGGGGCGCATCACCAAACTCGGCCACGAGCTGCTCGACATGATGGCGCAGCTCGGCGTCGTGCTCGACGTCTCGCACCTGTCGCACGAATCGCTCTACGAAGCGCTCGACTGCTTCGAAGGCGAACATCTCATCGCCACACACTGCAACGCCGCGCGCTTCGTGCCCAACGTCGCCGGCCGCCACCTGCCCGACGATGCCATCGAGCGCATCGCCGAACGCAAGGGCGTCATCGGCGTCGTTCCATACAACCGTTTCCTGAAAAAAGACTGGAACGGCGGCAAGCACGAGGTCACCCTCGACGACGTCGTCCGCCACATCGATCACATTTGCCAGCTCACCGGCTCCGCCGACTGCGTCGGCATCGGCAGCGATTTCGACGGCGGCCTCGGCCACCAGGACATCCCATCCGAACTCGACACCATCCGCGACCATCACAAGATCGGTGACGAACTCCTGCGCCGCGGCTACTCCCGCGTGCACGTCGACCAGATCATGTACGGCAACTGGCTGCGCCTCCTGCGCTCTGCGCTGCCCTGAAGCGGGAGAGGGAATGGGGCAGGCGCCCTCTTCCCTCTCCCCTCTCCCCTTCTTCCATGCTTCCCGACTTCACCGCCGCCACCCTCGCCGTGCAGCCGATCGAGCGCGCCGACACGATCCCGTCCAGCTGGTACACCGATCCGGCCTTCGACGACTTCGAGCGCGAAGCGATCTTCGCCCGCACATGGCAGTACGTCGGACACGCCGGCATGCTCCCGAACGTTGGCGACACGCGCGTCGCGTCCGTCGCCGGCGAATCGATCCTGCTCGTGCGCGATCAGCATGAGCAGATGCGCGCGTTCTTCAACGTCTGCCGCCACCGCGCCGGGCCGATCGCCGTCGACGGCGGCTGTGGCGCGCGCGTGCTGCAGTGCAAGTACCACGGCTGGACATACACGCTCGACGGCCGCCTGCGTGGCATCCCGCACTGGGACCGCGTCGATCTGTTCGACAAACAGGATTTCGGTCTGCGCCCGGTGCGCCTCGCCGAATGGGAGGGCCTGCTCTTCGTCGATCTCTCCGGACAAGCCCCGCCGATCGAGCATGTCTTCGCCGGCGTCCGCGAACGCATCGCACCCACTTCGCTGCGCACGAAAGCCTTTCACAGCCGCACGACCTATCCGATCGCGTGCAACTGGAAGGTCTACATGGACAACTACCTCGAGGGCTACCACGTCCCGATCGTGCATCCCGAACTGAACAAGGTGCTCGATTACACGCAGTACGTCACCGAACGCCACGCGTGGTACTCGCTGCAGTACAGCCCGTTCCGCAGCGACGCCGACAACAGCATGTACGGCGCCTCGGCACACGAAGCGTTCTACTACTGCGTCTTCCCCAACCTC
>JBIIIA010000017.1:0-18244 GCA_044235195.1 Thermoflexales bacterium | reverse complement strand
GCGACCGTCCGTGGCCGGATCTGCGCGAGTGGCTGGAGCGCCGTCGGGCGGATGACCGCGATGCACCGCGCGTTCCGAAGATTCCGCTTGTGCCGATCGTGCCGGGGGTAACGGGGTGAGGGCGACGCGCCGGGTTGGGGGGCGACCCACCGGGTCGGGGGGCGACCCACCGGGTCGCCCCTACGTACCTTGGCGGGCGTTGTATACGAATTGGCGGGCGTCGCGGAATTGGCGGAAGACGGCCATGGCTTCGTCGCGCAGGACGTTGTCGGTGAGCGCGATGCCGCGTTTGGCGAGCTCCCCTTCCCACGCCGGGGTGACCGGTCCTTCGTCGAAGCCGGTGATTTCCTCGAGCTCGGGGCCGCTGCCGGAGATGACCAGCGAACGGATGCCCGACCAGAGCGTGGCGCCGAAGCACATCGCGCACGGGCGCCAGTTCACGACGAATTCGTAGGCCGGCATGCCCGGGCCGCCGAGATCCCACGAGCCCAGAATTTTCTGCGCGATCGACAGCGTCATGACCTCAGCGTGCGCCGACGACCAGCCCGAGTCCATGACGCGGTTGACGCCGATGACGACCACGCGGCCGGAGTCGCGTTCGAACACGCCGGCGGCGAACGGCCCGCCGGTGCGGTGCTCGATGTTCAGGCGCGAAAATCGGATCACCGCGGCCATGCGCTCTTCCTTCGTGGGCAGATGCGCGGGCAGGCGCGCGAGTTCGTCGACGGTCCAGTCGGGGAGGGAGGCGGAGAAGGAGTGGGGCATGTGTGGGGATGGGAAGTGGATAGTGATAGTGGATAGTAGATAGTGGAAAAGTTCACTATCCACTATCTACTATCCACTATCACTATCACTGTCTGCTGTCACTCTTCAGCTCATACACCTCATCCATGCTCGAGAGCACGTCGTTGAGGGAATTGACCTGATCGAGGATGTTTTCGCGCAGGCGCTGCGTTTTGCTGCTGTCGACCTCTTTGGCGTCGACGAGGAGCATTTGGGAATAGACGGTGCCGAGGGCGGTGAGGGTATTTTCGAGCTGCAGCTCGGCGCGCGACATCGTCTGCGAGAGATTTTCGAGCGCCGTGAGCTGCGTCTTGCGGCGGTCGATGGTGTCTTGAATTTCGCGGCGCAGCGATTCGTTGCCGGCGGCCAGCATGCGCTGCTGCAGGCTGCGGATCGACTCCGGGACGCTGCGCAGGTCGTTGGCGATGACGCCGTCGTTGCGGAAGGCGTCGAGGCGCACGGACAGCGTGTAGATGCGGCGCACCCATTCCTCGACCTGATCAGCGGCGTCCTTCATGCGATCGTGCATGATGTTGTCGCGGAAGCGATCGACGGCGGCGTCGATGCGCTGCCGATAGGCGATGGCCTGCGCCACGTTCTGCTGCAGGTGCGGGTTGGTGATGACGCCGATGTCGAACGTTTCACGCAGCGCTTGCGAGACGGCGGCCTCGCCGGCCGAGCGGCTGAGCACCTGCAGGCTGACGACGATGACCCACACGGGCAAGAGAGCGGCCAGCCACCACCACGGCGACAGATTCAGCGCCACGCCCAGCACCGGGATGTCGACGTCCAGCCCGACCAGCGCGATGCCGGCGGCGATGACGAGGGCGCTGAGCGGGCTGAATACGGCGTTCTTGAGGAGGGCGCCGAGCGCGCGCTGGCGGAGGTCGCTCATACGATCTTACTGGCGGCCGAGGCGGCGCTTGCGCTCCTCGAGCTGCGCGTCCAGTTCGCCGCGGCCGAGCACGTCGTCCATCTGCGTATCGAGATTCTGGGCGGCGATCTCGGAGCGCGCGGATGCCTGATCGAGGCGCGTGCGGATGCCTTCGGCCATGCGCGCCACGTCGGCATCGCCGACGCCGGCGAGGTCGTCGAGCGAGCGAATGGTGCGGGCGGTGATTTCCTTGGCCTTGGCCAGATCGAGCAGCGCCGCCATTTCCTCTCGCTGCTGGCGGATGGTGGTGAGCTTGGCCTGCAGCTTGAGCCGCGCGTCGAGCAGCGCCTTGTATTCGCTTTCCTGGCGCTCGAGCTGGGCGGCGTAGGTTTCGAAGAGGCCCTTGGTGCTGTTGAACTTGGTCTGCGCTGCGCGCGCCAGATCGTCCTTGCCCTGCGTCAGGAAGATGTCGATGTTGCGATCGAGCTCGTCCATCTGCTTCTTGAAGTCGTCGCGCTTGCGCTGCAGCGTCTTCACCTGGCCGCCGACGGTGGCCGCCGCGTCTTCGAGGGCGTCGAGGTTGTTGTCGACGTCGCGAATATATTGATCGATGACGGCCATCGAGTTGGCCTGCAGGGCGCGATCGACGAGCGAATGCAGGTTGGCCGAGACTAGTTTGGAGACTTTTTCCAAGAGCGATGCCATTGCGTGCTTACCTCCACCGCACCCGATACGGCGGGCGCGGAATGAATCATACGTCGGGTAAGTCTAGGCTGTTTGCGTTCGGCGTGGGTGACATTTGGCTGACGGCCGGCGGTCACAGATTCGCCACGTACACTACGGCGCTATGGCTGCCGATGCTGCGTATCCGGCGCAGCGCCGCGGCGTTCTCGCCGGGGCGCTCGAAGTGTTCGTCGTCATGCTCACCGCCGCCGTGCTGGTCGGCGCGGCGGTCGGCAGCGTGCTGTACGCCGAATGGCTGGCCGATCTGCATCCGACGGCGTGGGCGGCGGTGTTCGGCCTGCTGGCCGGCACGGCGCTGGCGTTCAGCAGCTTCCCGCGGGTGACCTCGCATCTGGCCGGGATGATCTACGGCGTCTTCTGCATCGCGGTGATCGGCGGCCTGCGCCCGGACATCGCGCGGATCGACGACTGGCGCGAGCGCATCTTTCTGATGCTCGACAAGCTGACGGCGTGGGCGCGCGAGGCGGCCGTCAACGGCGCCAGCCGCGAGACGCTGCCGTTCGCGCTGCTGATGGCGGCGCTGTTCTGGCTGCTGGGCTATCTGGCGGGCTGGTATTTGTTTCGCCGGGTGCGCATCTGGGTGGTGCTGCTGCCGCCCGGCGCGGTGCTTTTCATCAACGCGTACTACTACGCCGGCGCGCGTTCGATGCTGCCGTTCGTGGCGGCGTACGCCGTGGCGGCGGTGCTGCTGCTGGCACTGTCGCACGCCGCTGAGCGTGAGGCGGCATGGCGGCAGGCGCAGGTGCGCGTCGGCGGCTCGCTGCGCCCGGGGTTCGTCGCGGGCGGCCTGCTGATGGCGGCGGTGGCCATGCTGGCGGCCTGGCAGGTGTCCACGGTGATGAGCTCCGGCATGGTGCAGAGCTGGTTTCTGCGCCTGACCGAGCCGTATCAGGAAGCCATGGCGCGCGTCAATCGCCTGTTCAGCACGCTGCAGAACCCGATCACGCGGCCGGCCGACGCGTACGACAGCTCGTTCGAACTCGGCGGGCCGCGCACGCTGACGGAAGAGCCGGTCATGGACGTGAGCGCGCCGCCGGCGCGCTATTACTGGCGCGCGCGCAGCTACGACGCCTATGACGGCCGCACGTGGAGCAGCTCGCTGGCCACCGAGCTCGACCTGCCGCCGAACGCGGCCACGCTGCCGCTCACGCCGTACCTGGCGCGAGTGCCGGCGCGGGCGCAGTTCACGCTCTTTCGCGGGACCGACGCGGTCTATGCGCCGTCGCAGCCGATTCAGGCGGGGGTGCCGTCGCGCGCGGTGATCGAAAACGAACGCGGCAGCACGGTCGAGCTGGCGCATCTGACGCTGCCGGTGATGCTGCTGCCGGGCAACCGCTACGATGCGATCGGCTCGATGAGCGCCGCGCGCGTGAACGACCTGCGCCGCGCCGGCAAAAAATATCCGGCCTGGGTGACGCGCCGCTATCTGCAGGTCCCGACTGCGCTGCCGCGGCGCGTGCGCGACCTGGCGAAGAAGGTGACGGCCGGCGCGCGGACGCACTTCGACAAGGCCGTGGCGGTCGAACAATGGCTGCGCACGAACATCGCCTACGACGAGCTGCTGGTGCAGCCGCCGGCCGGCCGCGAGGCGGCGGACTACATTCTGTTCGAAACGCGGCGGGCGTACTGCAACTACTACGCCACGGCGATGGTGATGATGCTGCGCTCGCAGGGCATTCCGGCGCGCGTGGTCGTCGGCTACGCGCAGGGCGAGGCGGTGATCGACCCGAACGATGCGAACTCGGCGATCTGGCGCGTGCGGCAGCGCGACAGCCACGCGTGGGTCGAGGTGTTCTTCCCGGGGTACGGCTGGGTTGAATTCGAGCCGACGGCGTCGCAGCCGGAGATTCCGCGGCGCGAGGACCCCGAGGATCTCGAAGAAGGGCAGACGCCGCCGACGCCGACGCCGTTGCCGCCGACGCCGCAGCCGGACGAATCGCAGGCCACGGCGACGCCGGACCCCGCCGCTGCGCCGACGGCCACGGCGACGCCGCAGACGGAGGGCGGGCTGGCTCCGCCGTCGGGGTCGCCTCCGGAATCGGCGAACCCGCCGCCGACCGTCGCCGAGGCTGCGGCCGCGGCGTGGCGGTGGCTGAAGGACAGCGGCCTGCTGTGGCTGCTGGTGATTCCGCTGGCGGCGGCGGCGGCGGTCGGCGGGCTGCGGCTGGCCGAGGGATTCGGGCTGTGGGGGCTGCCGATCGTCGAGCGCAGCTACGGCATGCTGATGCGCTGGGCGGGCTGGCTGGGCGTGCCCGGGCGCGGGCGCACGCCGTATGAGCGGCTGGAGGCGCTGCGGCGGCGCGCGCCGGAGGCGGGCTCGGCGGCGCAGCGCATCACCGAGCTGTACGTGGCGCGGCGCTTCGGGCCGCGGCGAAATGCCGGCGAAGCGTCGGCCGACGAAGTGCAGCTGCGCACGATGTGGAGTGAACTGCGAAAGACGCTGCTGCGAGCGATGTTCGACCGTCGACGACGGGGAGCGCGCCCCTAAAAACGCCCCCCGCCGCGCGGCTCCGGATCGGCCATTCGGCGTCGCCGGACGTGCGTAAGGATGCCGGATTTCGGCGGCGCCGGCGATGACGATGGCTGACGAGGGTGTCAGGGTGGGCTTCTAAAAAGGGGTTAGGGGTTAGGGGAGAGGGATGATATAAACAACGACAAGATGAATCACAAGCAGCGCAAAATTTTGGCGGAGCTGTCATCGAACGGACGCGAATGGGTGTGCCACACATTTCGTGCCAGCGGCTGGGCCGGTCTCGACGATTCGAAGGGCGAGCCGTGGCGGCCGGTGCTGTGCTTCGTCGTGGATCGTCAGAAGGATGTCGTCGTACATCTCGGTACGGGCAAGCAGGGGGAATCGCCGGCGCAGGTGGCATCGCGCGTGCTGTTCGAAGGGATGACGGCGGTGGGGCGGCATCACGACTCGGATGAAAGTGATTCGCTGGATGCCGGCACGCCGGGCCGGCCGGCTGCGATCGAATTTTCCTACGAGGCGGTGCGCCAGGCGCTCCAGGAAGATTTGGACGCGCTCGGCATCCGGCATTCCTGCGCGTCGCACTGGGAATTTGCGGGCATGATGCAGCGGAAGCTGGGCGAGGCCTCCGGAAACTCGGTGGATGACGGCATCATGCTGCTGCTGGAGTATGACGACGACAAAGCGCGCACGTTCTTTGCGGCGGCGGCTGAGTTTCATCGTGCGGCGCCGTGGCGGTTCGTTAAGCACCAACATGTGATCGAAGTGCGCTATCCGCCCACGGCCGAGCCATTCTGGGTGGGAACTGTGAACGACGGCAATGTCGCCGGCCTCATGATTTCCGATTCGCTGGACGTGATCAATCGAGCCTTCACGGGCGACGGCTCCGCAGCAAAGTCGATGGCCTACGATGTGACGTCGTTCGGGTTCACCTTGCCATATTACGGCGTATCCTGCGAGGATCTGGACGCCATCGAGAAGCTCGGATTGGCGGTCGACGGTGAAGATGGCTTCCCGCTTCTACTTCGTGCGCGAGTCGATGCTGCGAATAATGATTTCGATCGGCAGCCGGCTTCCCCGCGTGATCTGGAGCGTGTCGCGGCGTTGGTGCAGGCGCTGCACGAATTCATGTTGTCCGACGTGCACATGGCGGCGAAGGAAGACTCATGGCCGAAGCCGGCCGACGCCACGCTGATGCTGCCCGCGGGCGATCCGCACGGCAGCATTCGGCTCACGTTTCCGCCCGCCGGAATTACTTTTCAGCCGCCGATGTACGGCGATCCTCGCGAGGACGAGGATGAATTCGATGAAGAGGAAGCGCGCGCGTTCATAAAAATGATGACGGAGCTGGAATCGCTGCAAGAGCAGTTTGCGGCGTTGACCGTCGGCAACCCTCGGTCACTTCCGCGCGCCAATCCGCCGCCGCCGAAGCCGCCGAAGCCGTCCAAGGCGGCGAAGCGCGGCAACAACGCGAAGCACGTCAAGCGCGGCAAGCGCAGGTAGGGGTAGATCCCCTCTTCCCCATCTGTGGTACACATAGGCCCCATGAACGAAGCACCATTCGTGCTGTGCGAGAACCTGGTCAAAATCCACAAGGTGGCCAACATCGAAGTGGTGGCGCTGCAGGGCCTGGATCTGCAGGTGCGGCGCGGCGAGCTGCTGGGCATCGTGGGCTCCAGCGGCAGCGGCAAATCGACGCTGCTGAACGTGCTGGGCGGGCTGGATCGGCCGAGCGCCGGCAAGGCGCTGGTGGGCGGGCACAACCTGCTGACGATGTCGACGCGGCAGATGAACGACTATCGCCGCCTGCAGGTCGGGTTCGTGTGGCAGCAGGGCGGGCGCAATCTGGTGCCGTATCTGACGGCCAAGCAGAACGTGGAGCTGCCGATGCTGCTGGCGGGGCGTTCGCTGTGGCGCGCGTCGCAGCGGGCGGCCGAGCTGCTGGACGCGGTCGGGCTGGGCAAGCGCATGCACCACCGCATCAACGGCATGTCGGGCGGCGAACAGCAGCGCGCGGCGATCGCCATCGCGCTGGCCAACGAGCCGCCGCTGCTGCTGGCCGACGAACCCACCGGCGAACTCGATTCGGCGACGGCGCTGCTGATCTACCAGCTGTTCCGCGATATTCAGACGCGCTACGGCGTGACGGTGGTGATCGTCAGCCACGACCGCGAAATCGCCCGGCACGTCGACCGGGTGGTGGGCATTCAGGACGGCAAGGTGGCCACCGAGATCGGCGTGCACACCGGCGGCGTGGTGCGCACGGTGCTCGATTCGGCCGGGCGGCTGCAGATTCCGAAGGCGGTGCGCCAGCAGCTCGGCATCGCCGGGCAGGTGACGATGGAGACGACCGAGGAAGGCATTCTGGTCAGGCCGGTGCAATCATGAACGAGGCAGTGGTGTCTGCGGTGTCGGCGCGCAATGTGACGCGCGTGTACGGAAGCGGGGCGAGCGCGGTGCGCGCGCTGTCGGACGTGTCGCTCGAAGTGGCGCGCGGCGAGTGGATCGGCGTGAAAGGGCGCAGCGGCAGCGGCAAGACCACGCTGCTGAACTGCCTGAGCGGCCTCGACCGGCCGACGAGCGGCGAGATCGTGTGCTTCGGCCGTGACATCACGCGCCTGAGCGAATCGCAGATCACCGAGTGGCGCCGCCACGAGGTGAGTTTTATTTTCCAGTCGTTCGCGCTCATGCCGACGCTCTCGGCGTTCGAGAACGTCGACCTGCCGATGCGCATCGCCGGCGCGGCCAAGCGCCGCGAGCGCGTGGACGAATGCCTGGCGATGGTCGGCATGGAAAAGTGGGCCGACCACCGGCCGTACGAGATGTCGGGCGGCCAGCAGCAGCGCGTGGCGCTGGCGCGCGCGCTGGCGAATCGTCCGAAGCTGCTGATCGCCGACGAGCCGACCGGCGAGCTCGACACCAACACCAGCAAGGAAATCCTGGCGCTGCTGCGCCGCATCGTGGTGAACGAGGGCGTCACCGTGCTGATGTCGTCGCACGATCCGCTGGCGCTCGAGAGCACCGACCGGGTGGTGGAGCTGCGGGATGGGAGAGTGGCGGAGTGATAGTAGATAGTAGATAGTAGATAGTGGATAGTGATAGTGGTGAGTGATAGGGGATAGTTGCTGGATTGAGACCATCTATTGCAGCTACTCACTACTCACTATCACTATCCACTATCACTATCCACTATCACTTTCTTCAGCCCCCGCCCAGCTTGACGACCTCGAACACCTTGAGGCGGCGGAGGAAGGCCAGGCTGCCGGCGAGGACGGCGGCGAGGGCGACGGCGAGGGCGGCGTAGAAGAGGGCGGTGTCCTGCCAGGCGACGCGCACGACGAACGGGGGGACGCTCTTGATGAGCGTGCCGCCGAACTGCAGGAAGGGCACGAACAGCCGGCTGACGAGCAGGCCGATGCCGCCGCCGATGGCGGCGCCGAGCAGCATGACGAACGTCTGCAGGAAGATGACGTAGAGCGACATCTGGCCGGCGGATAGGCCCATGGCGCGCATGACGCCGATCTCGATCGAGCGGCGGCGGAACGTCAGCAGGGCGTAGACAGCGAAGCCGGTGAGCGTGAGCAGCGTGATGAACACGAAGCTGGCGCTGAGCATGCCGAACATGCCCTGGCGTTCGGGGCGCGCCTGTTCCTTGGCGATGAGTTCCCCGGTGTCCTGCACGTCGCTGACGAGGAACTGGTGCTTCTGCGAGGCGGCGAGCGCGATATCGCGCCCGTTGGCGCCGGGGGCGATGTCGAGCAGGACTTCGTAGGGCACTTCCTTGCCGATCTTTTCGAACGTGTAGGCGATGTCCGTGACGAAGCCGATGCCGTTTTCGTCGACGGCGGCCACGGGGAAGTAGGTGAACCCGCCGCGCACGGTGTACGTGACGAAGACCGGGGCAGCGTCGAGGGAGAACTTGAGCACGAGCGGGTCGCCGCGTTTGAGGCCGTTGGCGTCGAGGAAGCGCTGCGAGGCGAGGATGCCGTCGCGCGAGGAGCCCATGGCGTTCATGAGCGAGCCGAACGAGCGCGAGGCGTAGTCGGCGCGGAAGGCATCCTGGGCGATGGCGTGGAACGCGCGCCGGTCGACGGCGTAGACGGTGTGCGCGAACGTTTCGTCGACGCGCAGCGTCTGCGGCAGCGTCTTGATGCGGGCGATGCGCGCGTAGTTCTGCACGCCGTCGATTTTCAGGTGATCCTCGACGGGCGGGAACGAGAACAGCTCGGGATCGGATGCATCGTCCGTGCTTGGCGCCGGCGAGAACATGCCGGTGGCCGGCTTGTTCGATTCGCCGTCCTCGATCAGGCGGGTGTCGCCGCCGACGACGAGGCGGGTGGATTCGAGCAGGTGGCGGTCGAGCGTGCGCGCGGCGGAGGCGCCGAAGACGGCCACGCCGAGGGTGAAGATCAGCAACACGAGCGGGGCGATGTAGTCGCCGGGGGAGCGGGCGAGCTCGCGCAGGGCGAGGAAGACCGGCAGCGTGGCCTTGCCGCGCGGGTCCAGCGCCGAGACGATTTTGGCGAGGATCGAGACGACGAACGGCACCAGGCGGGCGGCGAACAGGCCGAGTGCGGTGACGGTGAGCACCGGGATGAGGAAGCGCACCGGGTCGCGGAACGGGTCGTCGCTGGCGGTGAGGCGGGCGATGGTGGCGCCGAACTCGCCGGCCTTTTCGAGCTGCGTGGTGACGGTGGCGAGCGTGCCGCGCTGGCGCAGCTGGATGTAGCTGTAGACGCAGGGGATCATCAGCAGCAGGTCCAGCCAGGCGCGCTGCCAGAACGGCTTGCGCAGGTTGCGGGCGCGGCTGACGCCGTGCACGATGATGTTGCGTCCGGCGGCGCCGAAGACCGGCAGCAGCGTGACGACGATGCCGACGCCGAGCGCGATCAGCGCGGTGCGCACGACCGGCGCGGAGAAGCGGAACACCGAGACGAACAGCCGTTCGTCGTAGCCGAATTCGAGGAACGAGCGCGTGTTGGCGATCAGCCCGGCGACCGATAAGCCGAGTGGCATGCCGATGAGCAGCGCGACGACGCCCATGATGGCGCTTTGGATGACGTAGAGCAGGAAGAGGTCGAGCGGCGATGAGCCGCGGCTCTGCAGGATGGCGAGCTCACCTTCCTGCTGGCGGACGACCATGCCGGCGATCAGCGCCAGGAAGTAGACGATCATGGCGAAGGCGGGCATGCTGAACACGGTGAGCACCAGGTTGAGCTCGTTGGCCGAGCGGCGGTAGTCGGCGAGCGAATCGACGACGCGCGACTGCAGGCGCAGCGAGGGGTGCACCTGGAAGGCCTCCTGGCGGAACGTGTTGGCGCGCGCGATCAGCGGATCGACGTCGTCGACGGTGAGCGCGTTGGCGTCGAGCTGCAGGTTCCAGAGCGCCAGCGTGAGCACGTTCGGATAGACGGCCATGACGCGCTGGCGCAGCGTGGCTTCCGGGATGAGAAACGATTCTCGGAAGGCCGGCGGGGCGAGCGTCCAGAAGTCGCTGTTCACGTCGCGGGCGTACCAGACGCCGGTGACGCGCACCTCGATCGGCAGGTAGCGCTCCACGTTGCTGGTGGAGCCGTCGGCGGCGACGATCGGTTCGCGGTAGCTGATGGCCACGGTAAACGTATCGCCGGAGGTGATGCCGTAGTTCGAGGCCATGCTGCGTTCGACCATGACTTCGATCGGGGCATTTTTGTCTTCGCTGAACTGCGGGGCGCGGCCCTCGTCGAAGAGGACCTGGTCTTCGATGCCGTCCACCACGTCGAACGACGCGAACCAGAGGTACGGCGGGTCGACGACGCCGTTGCGTTCGAAGGCGGAGTCGTTCTCTTCGGGAGAGCCGTAGCGATCGAGCGAACTGCCGGCGGCATAGACGCGGTAGCGGTCGGAGGAGAGTGTGCGGCGCAGGGCCAGCGGCGGCAGCACCGCGCGATCGGGCACGCGCGTGCGCACGTACGTGTCCATCGAATCGTAGAGGACCGAATCGGCGCGGCGGCCGTCGAAGCTGATGTAGGTGAACAGCATGCCGAACGGCTCGCGCGTGCCCTGTTCCCCGCTGCCGGTGACCATGGCGAGGCGCTGGCGCAGCACGTTGGCCTGTGCCACGTTGACGTAGGCCGGAATCGCCGCGGCGAGGGCGACGGCGAGCACCAGCCCGAACACCATGCAGAGCGTCAGCGCGCGCTGGTGAATGAGGCGACGCAGCGCCAGCGCGACGAGGGCGAGAGTGCGAAGCAGATATTTCACGATGTGCTCCTGACGGGGGGCCCGGCCGACGCGGCCGGGGACCGCCGTCGGGTTAGGGGGCGGCGACGATTTCGCCCTCTTTCAGGCCGTCCATGATTTCGACGCGATCAGCGCTCTGCAGGCCGATTTTGACGTCGCGGCGGCTTTCGGTGCCGTCGGCATTCTTGACGACGACGAAGCTGCGGGCGCGGAAGGTGCGCAGGCCCTGGGGCGGGATCCACAGCACGTTTTCGCGGCTGGCGGTGAACGTGGAGATGCGGGCGATCTCGCCGGATTCGAGCTCCACGCCGTCGGGCAGCTTGATGCGTACGGCGCGCGCGCGGTTCTGATTGTTCGAGCCGGAGTCGTTGCCGATGAGCGGCACCTTGGCGATCGTGCCCATGGCGGGCTCGGCGCCGACGGTGACGAAGCGCACCACCACCGGCTGGCCGACGCTGATCTCAGCGAGCTGTTCTTCCGTCGGCGAGCCGACCAGCTCCAGTTCACCTGGCCGCGCCACCACCATCAGCGGCGACAAGGCGCTGACTATTTCGCCGACCTTGGCGGAGATGATGCCGACTTCGCCGTCGAACGGAGCGACGAGCGAGCCGTTGGCGATTTTCGCCTGCGTGGCTTCGACGGCGATGCGGGCGGTTTCGACCGCCTCGATCATCCCGGGGTCGACCGTGCCGCGCTGGCGGCGCAGGTTGATTTCGGCGCGTTCCACTTCGCCGCGCAGGATCTGCGATTCGATCTCGAGCGTGCGCTGGCCGCGTTCGGCGTCGGACAGACTGGCGACGAGCCTTTCCCGTTCGACGAGCGCGTCCTCGAGCATTTTCTCGGCGTTGGCGGCGCCGGCCTGGTTGTATTGCTCGCGGGCCTGGCGAATCGACTCACGGATGTCGGCGATGCGCTTGTCGAGGCGGACGAGGTCGTTGTTGAGGACGGAGTTGCTGCCGCCGGCGCGGATCTGCGAGAGCTCGTAGCGCAGGCGGGCCTGCTCGACGTCGAGCTGGGCGACGCGCAGCGTGTCGCTGAACGTCTGCATCGTGTTGGAGAGCACGCTCTCGGCGGTGCGCAGGCGGATCATTTCCTGTTCGAGCTGCGCCTTGAGCGTGCTGAGGTCGAGCTCGGCGAGCACGTCGCCCTGTTTGACGAGGCTGCCTTCCTTGACGTTGATCTTGTAGACGCGGCCGTCGGTCTGAAATGAGAGCGTCTCGGAGGAGGCGGGCTGCACACGTGCGCTGAATTCGACGCCGCGCGCGACGAGGCCTCGCTGCACGGTGTAGTCGGGAGCGGCCGGCGTGGGCAGGTCGGGAATCGGCGTGGGGTTGGCGGGCGGCGTGCTGCTGCACGCAGCGAGCAGGGCGGCGGCGACCAGGCCGCCGACGAGGGACGTGGACGTCGGTCGAACGAACGCAGAACGCATATGTGCGTGAGTTTACATGGAATGGCAGTTTTCCTGATTCGTCATCCACGTGGCGAAGCCGTCGAGGAAGGCGCGGAAGCCGGGCAGGTGTTCGGCGGGGAAGCCGTAGCGGGCGGGGGCGTCGGCGAGCACGCGGTCGAAGCAGGCCAGCCACACGTCGCGCGCGTTCATGTCGATGGGAAAGGGCATGTGGCGGGCGCGCATCATCGGATTGCCGTAGCGCTCGTGGTAGCGCGGCGGGCCGCCGAGCAGGCCGACGAAGAACGCGGCGCTGCGCTCGGCGCCGATGGCCATGTCGCGGCCGAACATCGGCCGAATCGAGGATTTTTCCAGCTCGGCGTAGAGATCGTGGATCATGCGCACGATGGCTTCTTCGCCCATGGCGGCGTAGATCTCGCGGCTGGGGGAAATGATGCTGCGGGGGTCGATGGGGGGCGTGTACATGTTATTTATTCAGCATGCGCAGCGCCTGATCGACCGAGGCGTGCTTGTTGCCGATGCGGTCGTGCGGCCAGACGTGGCGTTCGACGAAGTCGCCGGCGGGGGTGCTTACGGCGATGTAGACCAGGCCGACGGGCTTTTCGGGGCTGCCGCCGCCCGGGCCGGCGACGCCGGTGGTGGAGACGCCGACCTCGGCGGCGTGGCGTGCGCGGGCGCCGCGCGCCATTTCGAGGGCGGTTTCTGCGCTGACGGCGCCGTGGGCCTGCAGCGTCGCCTCGCGCACGCCGAGCGCATCGATTTTTACGGCGTTGTCGTAGGCGACGGTGCCGCCGAGGTAGACGCGCGAGATGCCGGGCTGATCGGTGACGACGTGCGCCAGCAGTCCGCCGGTGCACGACTCGGCCGTGGCGAGTCGCCAGCCGCGGGCGATCAGCTGGTCGCGCAGCTGCGCCAGCACGTGGGCGCGCCAGCGATCGCGCAGGTCGGCGTGGGCGACGGCGACGGCGCCGAGGGCGGCGGCGCGCTCGGCCGGCGGGAGATCGGCCGCGGCGAATTCGTCTTCATCGAGCATGAGCAGGTCGCCGGCGGGAGACATCCAGAGATCGAGTTCCAGATCCTCCCAGATCAGCGCCTGCGCGCCGGCGGCCGATTCTTCTGCGACGAAGTAGCTCGGCCGCGTGATGTTGGCATACCAGCCCTTGAGCTCGCCGGCGGCGCTGCGGATTTCGAAGACGTTGTACCAGCGGTCGAAGTAGAACGTTTCGAGGAAGATATCGCCGGGGACGAGCGTGGCGTATGGCAGCTCCTGCTTCGGGAAGCGCCATTCGGCGCGCACCAGAATTTCGCGCGCGCCATGCGATACGACGTCGCCGGGATAGCTCACCTTGCGCGCGCCGTGGGAATCGTGTTTGTGGATGAGCACGGCGGGCAAGTGTATTGCAGATTGGGGAGTGACGCCGTGGCAAGGGTGCGCCTTACGATTTTGTAGAAATCCTGTTGTCCCAGCGCCAACCGGCGACCGCAGGGCCGATCCAACGGTGTGCTGTTCGTGCACCCGCGGCTACAGGCATTGTTGTGCGCCTACGCCTCACCCCCTGACCCCCTCTCCCCCTCAATTTCGCTTCGGCACTGACCGAGCAGCACTCGTGCCGGCGACGCGAAATTTCGGCGAAGAGGGGGAGCGCGGCGGCGTTTGCCCCCTCTTCGCCGAGATTTCGCGCGCATGTCGCTATTTTCTCGACAAAAATGCAAGCGAAATCGAGGGGGAGAGGGGGTCAGAGGGTGAGGCGTAGCCTTTTCTCCTCTTGACTTTTGTCTCTGGAAAATTAATATATCCGCTGTGTTTGTTTAATTATTTTGAGGTGTGAATGAATAATCTTCCATCGCGCTGCCCGATTTGCGGCGCCGGCGAAGTGACGGTGACGCGGTTTCGGTGTGGCGCCTGCGAATCGAGCGTCGAGGGGTGGTTCACCCCGGAGCTGAGCGCCTTCGCCCGGCTGAGCCGCGAGCAGATGCGCTTCGTCGAAATTTTCGTGAAATGCGAAGGGCGCCTGAATCGCATGGAGGGCGAGCTCGGCCTGTCGTATCCGACGATCCGGGCGCGGCTGACCGAGATCGTCCGCGCGATGGGCGGCGAGCCTGGGCGCGAGGAGCCGGAGCCGCGGCGGCGCTTGCTGAACGAAGACGAGCGCCGTCGGATTCTGGACGACCTCGAAGCCGGGCGGATCACGCCGGACCAGGCGATGCAGCAGCTGGGTGCGGCCTAGGCCGTGAATTCAAGGAGGAGATTGTTTATGAGTGCGCTGATTTTTCAGGGGCGCGGCGATTGGGAGATCGTCGGCGACGACGTCGAGCAGTGGCAGACGGACATGCCGACGCGCGTCGAAGAGCGCGACGGCGCGTCGACGATTCACCTCGACGGAGATGGGCTGGTGCGGGTGCCACGCGCGGCGGCGGTGCACATCGCGGAGTGTCGTCGGCTGCAGGTGCAGAACCTCGACGGTGCGCTGCACATTGCGCGCGCGCGCGGCGACGTGACGCTGCGCGATGTGGGCGAGGTCACTATGGACCGACTCGAGCGCGGGCTGGACGCCGAGCGCGTGCGCGGGGCGCTGCATGCGCGCGCCGTGGGCGGCGCGGCGCGGCTTGTGGCGCTCGGCGCCGATGCGCACGTGGCCGCCGTCGGTGGAAATTTGTCCGTCGAATCCGTGCAGGCGCAGCTGACCATCGACGCCGTAGGCGGCGCGCTGCACGCGCGCGAGATCGGCGCGGCCTTGCATTGTCGCAATGTGGGCGGCAACGCCGTGCTGGCCGCGGTGCGGGGGCCGGCGCAGCTGGGCAACGTCGGCGGCAATCTGTCCGTCGAAGGTGAAATTGCCGACCTGCGCATCGGCAACGTCGGCGGCTCGCTGGGCGTCGCGGATGCGACGTTGTCGGGCAGCTTCACCGTCAACGTCGGCGGCAGCGCTTCGCTGAAGCTGGCGGCCGGTGCGGGCTCGCAGGTGGCCGTGCGCGCCGGCGGCGGCGTCGACTGCATGGTGACGCCGGAGACCGACGCCACATTCACGTTGTTCGACGGCGCCGGCCGGCGCGAAGTGCGCGTCGGCGGCGGGGCCGGGCGCGTGACGATTCAGTGCGGCGGCCGCGCCCGCGTGCGCAGCGCCGACGGGACGACGTCGTTCACCGAAACCGTCGCGGGCGATGCGCGCCGCGGCTGGTTCGAGCGGCTGTGGCGCCCGGAAGCGCCCGAACCCCCGGCGCCGCCGCTGCCGCCGATGCGCCCGGAGCCGCCGTCCCCGCCGGAGTCGTTCCGTCGCCCCCGGCCGATGCCGGAGCCGCAGCCGACCGGGCCGAGCGCCGATGAGCGCATGGCGGTGCTGCGCATGCTGGCCGACAAGAAAATTTCCGTCGAACAGGCGGAGAAGCTGCTGGCGGCGCTGAGCGGCGGTGCGGCATGAGCGTCGCCGCCGACTGGCGTCCGCGCTTCTTCACGCTGTGGACGGCGCAGGCGCTCTCGCTGTTCAGCAGCTCGCTCGTCGGCTTCACGCTGGTGTGGTGGTTGACGATCACGACCGGCTCAGGGACGGCGTTGGCGACCGGCGTGCTGGTCGGCATGTTGCCGCAGATGCTGCTCGGGCCGGTGGCCGGCGTGCTGGTCGACCGGCATCGGCGCAGCGTCATCATGGCGGCGGCCGATCTGGGCACGGCGGCGGCGACGGCGCTGCTGGGCTGGCTGTTCGTCACCGGCGCGGCGCAGACGTGGCACGTGTACGTGCTGATGGCGGTGCGGTCGCTTGGCTTCACGTTTCATTACCCGGCGATGCTGGCGTCGACGTCGCTGATGGTGCCGAACGAGCACCTCAGCCGGGTGACTGGGCTGAACCAGACGTTGAACGGGGCGATCGGCATCGCGGCGCCGGCGCTCGGCGCGCTGCTGGTGGCGGCGCTGCCGATGGCCGGCGTGATGGCCATCGACGTAGTCGGGGCGGTCCTCGCCGTGGCGACGCTGGTGTTCATCCGCGTGCCGAACCCGCCGGCGCGGTCGCAGGAGCAGCGGCGAGCGTCGATGCTTTCCGAGATTCGTGAAGGGCTGCGCTTCGTCACGAGCTGGCGCGCGCTGACCATCGTCATGTCGCTGAGCATCGTGCTCAATTTCGTGCTGACGCCGGGGGTGTCGCTGATCCCGCTGCTGGTGACGCAGCATTTCGGCGGTGGGGCGGCCGAAATGGCGTATTTCGAGATGGTCTGGGGCATCGGCATGATCGCCGGCGGCCTGCTGCTGGCGGGCTGGGGTGGATTTCGCAACAAGATGCTGACGTCGATGGTCGGCCTGCTGGGCATGGCGGTGGGCTACGGGCTGTGCGGCGCGGCGCCGGCGACGATGCTGCCGATGGCGCTGGCGGGCTACCTGATCGGCGGCCTGGCCAATCCGATCACGAACGGCCCGATGCAGGCGGTCGTGCTGGCGGCGATTCCGCCGGAGATGCAGGGCCGCGTGATGGCGCTGCTGGGCACCATCAGCATGGCGGTGTCGCCGCTGAGCCTGGCGGTGGCCGGCCCGGTGTCCGACTGGTTCGGCGTGCGCGCCTGGCTGCTGGTCGGCGGAGTCTGCTCGCTGGCGGCGGCGGCGGTCGTGGTGTTCGTGCCGGAAGTGCGGGGGATGGAGCGGGGAAGAAAGTAAGAGTAGAGAGTAATAGTAAAGAGTGATCGCAAGGGAGAAAATCGATGGCGACGAACGAAGAGCGAATGCGAATTTTGAAGATGGTGGAGGATGGGAAGCTGACGCCGGAGGAGGCGGCGCGCATGCTGAGCGCGCTCGGGGGTGCGGCGCCGGGGGCGAGCGGGCAAAGCCGCGGGCCGCGGGCGCGATTTCTGCGCATCCACATCGAAGATCCGAAGCAGGGGCGGCCGGGCGGCCGCGTGAACGTGCGGCTGCCGATTCCGGTGGTGGGTGCGCTGGCGAAGGTGGTGGACCGCTACGCGCCGCCGGAGGCGCTGCAGGGTGTGGATATCCAGGAGCTGTGGCGGGCGATCGAGCAGGGCGAACCCGGCCGCGTCGTGGATATCCACGGGGAAGACGGCGAAATCGTCGAGATTACGCTCGAGTAGCGACGTTGCGGCCGTCGCGCAGGAACGGCTCGGCCAGGCCCCACGGGCGGTTGCCGTCCGGGTGCATGATGACGTCCGGCGAGTACTGCGGCAGGTAGACGCGCCGCACCTGCGAGGTGGTGTTCGGCCCGCTGCGATGAAAGCAGACGCTGGAGAAGCAGGCGATGCTGCCGGCGGGGGCGATCACCGGTTCGCCGGGATCGTCCCCGAAATAGCCGATCTGGTCGTTCGTGCCGTCCTCGCGCGAATGCTGCACCATGCTGCGGATGCCGGCGCGTTCGTACGGCAGCATGTAAACGGTGCCGTTCTCGATGGTGACGTCGTCGAGCGGGCACCAGCACGTGAGGTAGGGCGTGTGCGGGTGGCCGACGTAGCCGCTGTCCTGATGCCAGCCGAACTTCATGCCCTTTTCGGCCGATTTCACCACGTACTGCTCGTGAAAGAGGTACGCCTCGTCGCCGATCGTGGCCCGGCAGATGTCCGCCATCAGGTCGCTGAAAATAAAATCGACCAGGTGCGGGCTGTCCTTGTGGCGATTGGCGATGAAATAGCGGCGGCTGCGGTGGTTGATGCCGACGACGTCGGTGCCTTGTCGGTCCATTTCGGCTTCGATCAGGCCGACGTAGCGGTCGCACTCGCTGCGCAGCATCGCGAGGTGATCGGGCGGGATGAC
>JBIIIA010000216.1:0-5875 GCA_044235195.1 Thermoflexales bacterium | reverse complement strand
TGCGATGCAGGCCGCTGCACCCGACGAGCGGCCCTTCACGGCCGCCGTCTTTGCGGAACAGCAGCAGCCACAGATCGTCGCGCAGAATCCAGCGCGCGTGGCCGCGCCGCACCCCGGCCTCGCTCTCGTCGACGCTCGGCGCGTGCTGCGCCCATGGCAGCCACGGCCGCAGCTCCGGCAGCGATTCGACGACGGCGGCGTTCAGCACCCGCCCGTCGCCGGCGCGCGGCGCGCGGATCACCAGCCGCTCGCTTTCGATGCGCTCGGGGAAATCCAGCAGGATCGGATTCATGAACGTCACGGCAGCCGATTTTTTCGATCCAGATCTTCGATGCGCGCTTCGATCTTGTCCTTGTAGCGCTTCAGCGATTCGGAAAAGTCGTCGGTCGCTTGCAGCAGCTCGTCGGCCAGCCGGCTGGCCGGTTTCAGGCCGAGCGGGTTGTCCGCGCGTTCGTCGCGCGCCGGCGCGTTCGTCTGCGCCGCGCCGAAGCCGACGAAGCGGCCGTCCTCGTCGCGCTGCACCGGCCGCACCGCGACGATCGCCGCCCGGTCGATCGCCCCGTACACGTGCGGGAAAAGCGGACGGGCCACGTCGTCGGCCGGCCCGTGCTCGGCGACCGCCTCGGGCGGCGGCGCCGTCGCCGGCTTCGGATCGGCCGGCGGCTCGCGCTTCACCGGCGCGCTCAGCTTCGCTTCGTCGATCTCCAGCAGCAGGAATTCCCCGCCCTGATCGCGATAGAAGCGATTGGCCACCTGCAGCATCAACTCCTCGCCGTCGGTGCAGTGGATGAATCCCTCCGTCGCCAGCGACGGCGCCACATACGCCTGCCCCGCCGGCAGCGCCTCCCATTCCCCTTTGGAAACCAAATGCAGCATCATGTTTGCCTCCTAGACAACAAAGGGAACTCCTCGGTGAAATCCCCTGAATCACACCCGCCGCCCTGCGGGCGGCGGGTGTGATTCAGGGGGAATATTTCATCGGCAGTTTCGGTCGTTGCCGTTCGTGTTCAGTTCCGCGCCGCGATCTCCTGCAGCTTCGCCTGCAGCGTCGACGTCGCCCGCTCGCGCAGTTCGTCGTCCAGCTCACCTTGCAGCGCCTGATCCAGCAGGTCGACCGCGCGCTGGCGCTGGCCGGCGGTCGAGCACAGCAGACCGAGCAGCGCCGCGGTGTCGTTGCGTTCGGGCTCCAGCACGAGCTGGCGCTCGAGCACGCCGATCATGCCGTGCACGCCGAGCACTGTCGGGCCGCGATTGCGCAGGTTATTGAGCACACGCGTCAAAATATAACGGACGCCGACCGGCTGCATCCATTCCGGTTCGAAATTCGCGATGCGCGCGGTCGCGGCGGCCAGCTCATAGCAATCATCGATCGTCAGGACGCGGCCGCCGTGAAACGGATCCAGCCGCACGACCGCATCGCCCTCCCACGCCTGGGCGATGAAATGGCCCGGCAGGCCGACGCCGGCGGCGCGCATGCCGAGGCGCCGCGCCGTTTCGATGAACAACACCGACAGCGTGATCGGCAGCCCGAGGCGTCGATCGAGCAGGTCGTTCAAGTAGCTGTTGCGCGGGTCGGCGTATTCGCGCGTGTTGCCGAGGAATCCAGCGCCGGCGGACGTGAAGAGATGCGCCGCCAGCGCGGCGGGGGTGAGCGATGCACCGAGCGCGCTGCGCGCCTGCGCTGCGATGGCGTCGAGGCGGCCGCAGTACGCGTCGACGTCCAGCCGCGGGTAAACGAAGCGCGCCATCTGCAGCATGGCCCGCCCGAGGTCGATGTCGTCTTCCGACCGGCGCACTTCTGCGGCAAACGCAGCCAACGCCGGATCGCTGCGCACCCTGGGATCACGAATCATCGCGGGGATGTTAGCAGTACAATTCACGGCCCGCTGGCGTCGCGCGTCGGATCAAGCGACTCCACGACCACGTCCCGCGGCGGTGAAAACGCCTATGTCTTCCATGGAATTAATCGGCAAACGCGTGAACGTGCTCGACAAAGGATTTATCGAGCTGCTCGACTTCATGCCCCACCCGGCCTCCGGCGTCAGCGGCGACCTGGCCATCGTCAACGCCGCGCGCGTGTCGTTCATGGGCGAAAGCAAGGGCGAGGAAAAAGATAAGAAGCTGCTCTTCTATCTGCTCCGCCATCGCCACACCAGCCCGTTCGAACAGGTCGAATTCAAGTTCCGCGTGCGGGCGCCGGTGGTCACGTGGTGGCAGTGGGTGCGCCATCGCACGTTCAATATGAACGCGCAGAGCGGGCGCTACACGGAATTCGAGGAGAACGACTTCTACGTGCCCGACGTGTGGCGCCGCCAGTCGCCATCGAACAAGCAGGCCAGCCTGGGCGAGGTCTCCGCGGAAGACGGACAGGCGCTCACCGCGGCGCTGCTCGAGCACTACGCGCACAGCTACGCACTGTACGAAGATGCGCTGAAAAAGGGCGTGGCGCGCGAACTGGCGCGCGCGTTCCTGCCGGGGTTCTCGGTCTACTACACGTGGGTGGTGAAAGTCGACGCCCACAACATGATGAATTTTCTCAAGCTGCGCATAGCCGAGGAAGCGCAGCACGAAATCCGCGTCTACGCCGAGGCGATCTACCGCGAATTCTTCACGCCTCTGCTGCCGTGGACGGCGGAAGCCTTTGAGCAGTACGTTTTGAGGGGCTAGGGGTTAGGGATTAGGAAAGACAGCATCCCTGCCCCCTGATCCCTAACCCCTAGTCCCTAGTAGTACAGCCCCCAGTTCGCCGCGGCCTGATCTTCCATCATCGCCGGCTCCCAGACTTCGAGGCCCATGGCGACTTTCGTCACGCGCTGCGCCGTCTCCTGGGATTTCTGCTTGACCTGTTCGACCATCGCCGGCCCGTACGGGCAGAACGGCGTCGTCAGGATCATCGTGAGGTCGACCTGTTCGGGCTGCACTTCGATCTTGCGAATCAGCCCGAGCTCGATCACGCTCATGCCCAGTTCCGGATCGAAGACCTCGCGCAGGGCCGTGCGAATCTTCTCGACCATGTCATCGGCGGAAGCCGCCGTGGGGTTCTTCTCAGCGTCGCTCATAGGAAGAAGATTATCTCCGGAGAAATGATAGTGGATAGTGATAGCAGATAGTCATAGTGATCATTCAGCTATCCACTATCGACTATCCACTATCGACTCCGTTCAGTGCCCGCGCTCGCCCAGATACGCCGCCTTCACTTCCGGATTGTCCAGCAGGGAGCGGCCGTCGCCGGTGAGCACGATTTCGCCGGTCTCGAGCACGTAGCCGCGGTGGGCGATGCCGAGCGCCAGGCGGGCGTTCTGCTCGACGAGCAGGATCGTGGTGCCTTCCTTGTTGAGCGTCTTGATGATCTCGAAGATCTGGTCGACGAGGATCGGCGCCAGGCCCATCGACGGCTCGTCGAGCAGCATGACCTTCGGCCGCGCCATCAGCGCGCGCCCCATCGAGAGCATCTGCTGCTCGCCGCCCGAGAGCGTGCCGCCGCGCTGCGTCATGCGCTCGCGCAGGCGCGGGAACAGCGTGTACACGTGTTCCATGTCGCGCACGATGCCGTCCTTGTCGTTGCGCTGGTACGCGCCCATCTCGAGATTTTCGCGCACCGTCATGTTGCTGAAGATCAGACGACCTTCCGGCGACTGACTGATGCCGCGCTGCACGATTTCGTGCGGCGGCAGCTTCTCCAGCGCCTCGCCGCGCAGCAGGATCGTGCCCTCGCGCGGGCGCAGCAGCCCCTGAATCGTGCGCAGCGTCGTCGTCTTGCCGGCGCCGTTCGAGCCGATCAGCGTGACGATCTCGCCCTCGTTCACCGTCAGGCTGATGCCCTTCAGCGCGTGGATGTTGCCGTAGTAGGTGTGAACGTTTTTGAGTTCCAGCATGTTTCGCAGCCTCCCTACGCGCCTTCCGCGGCCGCACCCTGGCCGAGATACGCCTCGATCACCTTCGGATTGTTCTGCACTTCGCGCGGCAGCCCTTCGGCGATCATCTCGCCGTGGTCGAGCACGCTCACCCGATCGCTGATGCCCATCACCACTTTCATGTCGTGCTCGATCAGCAGCACGGTGATGCCCAGCTCCTTGCGCACGTGGTCGACCAGGTCGGTCAGCTCACGCTTCTCCTGCGGGTTCATGCCGGCCGTGGGTTCGTCCAACAGCAGCAGCTTCGGATCCGACGCCAGCGCGCGCGCGATTTCGAGGCGGCGCTGCAGGCCGTACGACAGATTGCGCGCCAGCGTGTCGCCCAGCTTGCGGCCGAGGCCGACGAAGTCCAGCGTTTTGCGCGCCTTCTCGACCGCCTTCGCCTCCTCGGCGTTCACGCGCGGGATATGAAAGAACGCCTCGAACACGCTGCCCTGCAGCCGCGTGTGCATGCCGACCAGCACGTTCTCCAGCGCGCTCATCTGTCCGAACAGACGAATGTTCTGGAACGTGCGGCTGATGCCCAGCGCCTGCACACGATCCGGACGCATGCCGGCGATCGGCTTGCCGTCGAAGACGAACGAGCCTTCGGTCGGCGTGTACACGCCGGTGATCATGTTGAAGAACGTGGTCTTGCCGGCGCCGTTCGGCCCGATCAGGCCGGCGATCATGCCCTGTTCGATTCGGAAGTTCACCTTGCTGACGGCCGTCAGGCCGCCGAAGCGCTTGGTGACGTCGCTCGCATCCAACAAAATCGCCATATCACTTGCCCTCCGGATACTTCGCCACGCTCGCGGGCACGAGGCCCTGCGGGCGCGTGATCATCATGATCACCAGGATGAGGCCGAACAGCAGCAGCTTGTACTGCGTCATGTTCAGCAGGCTCTCCAGGAAGTTGTTGAGGCCCGGGTTGGTGTTCCACTGAAACACGGTGGCATGCAGCACGCCGTTGATCACCACCTGCAGCTTGTCGAGCACCAGCAGGTCGATGATCTTGATCACCAGCGCGCCCATCAGCACACCCACGATGCTGCCCGAACCACCGAGGATGACCATGCACAGCACGATCACCGAGATCGAGAAGTCGAAGGCGTCCGGCGAGATGAACGACACGTAGCTGCCGTAGAACGCACCGGCGAAGCCGGAGAACATCGCGCCGATCATGAACGCAGTGAGCTTGATGCGCGTCAGCGGCACGCCCATGGCGCTGGCCGCCAGCTCATCCTGGCTCATCGCCACCATGGCGCGCCCGAGGCGGCTGTGGCGCAGCTGATGAATCAGGAAGATGCTGATCGTCACCATCGCCAGGATCAGGAAGTACCACGGCGTATAGTTGCCCACCACGAACGCCTCGCCCGGCGATCCGATCGGGCTGATGCCCTGCGTGCCGTTCGTCAGGTTGTACGGTTTGTCGCCGCACCCGAGCAGACAGATCGCCGTCTCCTCGATGTTGACGCCGCGCAGCCAGGCGACGATTTCGCTGATCGGCTCGTAGATCTTGATCGCTTCGAGGTTCTTGAACGCGATCGGCACGATTTCGCCGAAGCCGAGCGTCACGATGGCCAGGTAGTCGCCGCGCAGCGGGATCACCGGCGCGCCCAGCACCAGGCCGAACAGCGCCGCCATCGCCGCGGCGATCCAGATGATCAGCATGAACGGCCAGTGCCGTCCGGCGAATTCCGAATTCAGCAGCGCCACGGTGTAACCGCCGATGGCGAAGAACGCCACGTAGCCCAGGTCGAGCATGCCGGAGAAGCCGGCCACGATGTTCAGACCCTGCGCCTGCATGGCGTAGATCATGCAGACGATGATGGTGGCCATCCATACCGAGCCGGTCGCCGCGTCGAAGAACGGAAAGGCGATCAGGTACGCACCCAGCAGCACGAACTGACCGATCATCCCGATGCGCTGATTCGGCAGGCTGCGCAGGAAGGCCAGCGCCGTCGCCGTGAACGTGCCGA
>JBIIIA010000215.1:0-5877 GCA_044235195.1 Thermoflexales bacterium | reverse complement strand
TCGAGCGCGGCTGGCGCGACGAGGACATCGAGAAGCTGCTGCATCGGAACTGGATGCGGCTGCTCAGCGCTCCCGCTTCATCCGCTCGATCTCGGCCTGCGTGAGCTGCGGCCCTTCGCGGCCCTGCAGGCCGAGCGCGCGGCGCTGGGCGTCGCGCCAGCGTTCGAGCCGCTCGTGCACGTCGCGTTCGTAGCCCTCGTGCGTCGGCGCGTAGAAGCTCATGCCGGCGATGTCGCGCGGCAGGTAGTTCTGCGGCGTCCAGTGTCCGTCGAAGTCGTGCGGGTAGGCGTAGCCGGCGCCGTGGCCGAGGCCCTTGGCGTCGCGGTTGGCGTCCTTCAGGTGATCGGGCACTTCGCCGGCGCCTTCGCGTTCGATCTGCGCGCGGGCGCGGTAGTAGCCGCCGGCGCTGTTGCTCTTCGGCGCCGTCGCCAGATACAGCGTGGCCGTCACGATCGGATACATGCCTTCGGGCATGCCCATCCATTCGAACGCCTGCGCCGCCGCCGAGGCGACGACGAGCCCCTGCGGATCGGCCATGCCGACGTCCTCGCCGGCCAGGATCAGCAGCCGGCGCAGCACGAAGCGCGGGTCTTCGCCGGCGTAGAGCATCTTGGCCAGCCAGTAGAGCGCGGCGTCCGGATCGCTGCCGCGCACGCTCTTGATGAATGCGCTGATCGTGTCGTAGTGCGCGTCGCCTTCCTTGTCGTACAGCACCGCGCGCTTCTGAATCGAATCCTGGGCGACGGCGATGCCGATGCGGACGATCCCGCTCGCATCGGGCGGCGTGGATTCGACGGCCAGCTCGAGCGCGTTGAGGGCGTTGCGCGCGTCGCCGCCGGCGATGTGCGCGATGTGCGCGAGCGCGTCGTCGTCGATGTGCACGCGGCGGCGGCCGTAGCCGCGCTCGGCATCGGCCAGCGCGCGGCGCATCAGCTCCGCCACGTGCGATTCGTTCAGCGGCCGCAGCTGGAACAGGCGCGAGCGCGAGATGAGCGCCTGGTTCACTTCGAAGTACGGGTTCTCGGTCGTAGCGCCGATCAGCGTGAGCGTGCCGTCTTCGACGTGCGGCAGCAGCGCATCCTGCTGGCTTTTGTTGAAGCGGTGAATCTCGTCGACGAGCAGGAGGGTGCGCTGGCGATAGAGTTTGCGGCGCTCGCGCGCTTCGGCGACGACGCGGCGGATGTCGGCGATGCCGGCCATCACGGCGTTGAGCGTCTCGAAGTGGCTGCGCGTGCGCTGGGCGATGATGCGCGCCAGCGTGGTCTTGCCGGCGCCCGGCGGCCCCCACAGCAGGATCGAGGAGAACAGTCGGTCGGCTTCGATCGCGCGGCGCAGCAGTTTGCCCGCGCCGACGATGTCCTCCTGGCCGATGAATTCGTCCAGCGTGCGCGGTCGCATGCGCGCCGCCAGCGGGGCGTCTTCGCTGGCGAACGATTCGGCGGCCTGGTCGAAGAGGTCGGGCATGGGGGCATTATCGGACGGCCGTCTGCCGTCCGATAATGCCCCCATGCAATCGTGGAAAACACGCAGCCGTCGGATGGTGCTGCAGCGCGGGAAATGGCTGACCGTCGAGGAGCACGAAGTCGAGCTGCCGGATGGGACGGTCATCCCCGACTGGTCGTGGGTGGTGACGCCGGACTACGTGAACGTGGCGGCGGTGACCACAGCCGGGGAGTTCGTATGTTTTCGGCAGGTGAAATATGCGATCGACGGGCCGACGCTGTCGCTGTGCGGCGGCTACATCGAGCCCGGGGAGGAGCCGGCGGCGGCGGCCAGACGCGAGCTGTTGGAGGAGACCGGGTATGCGGCCGACGAATGGATTTCGTTCGGGCGGTATCCCGTGGACGGCAATCGCGGATGCGGGAATGCGCACATTTATCTGGCGACCGGCGTGCGTCTGGTGCGCGACATCGTGCGGGACGATCTCGAAGAGATGGAGCTGCGCCTGATTCCGCAGGAAGAGGTGCGCGCGGCGCTGCTGCGCGGGGAGTGCGGGCTGCTGTCGTGGTCGCAGGCGTTCGCGCTGGCGCTGTTGTGGCTGGACGCGCGCAAACGCTAGAACACGCGCACGGCGGCCGCGGTGATGTTGTCTTCGCCGCCGTTGTCGTTGGCGGCCGCGATCAGCGCGTCGCACGCCGCCTGCGCATTCGGTGAACGACGCATGACTTCCAGCATGGAGTCGTCGAGCACCATCTCCCACAATCCGTCCGAGCAGAGCAGCAGCCAGTCGCCGCGCTGCAGCTCGAGCACCGGGTTGTCGTCCGACACGCCGGTGTTGGAGTCACCGAGCGAGCGCGTGATCAGATTGCGGCGGGGATGCGAATAGCGTTCCCGATCGGTGATGTAGCCGCGATCGACGAAGTCCTGCACCAGCGAATGGTCTTTGACCAGGCGCAGCAGGGAGGCGCTGCCGTTGCGCCAAAGATAAATGCGGCTGTCGCCGACGTTGCCGAGAAAGGCGCGGCCGTCGTAGACCAGCGCGAACACGAGCGTGGTGCCCATGGTATGCCCGCGGTGCGCCGCTTCCTCCGCGACGGCGTCATTGACGCGCGCGACGATGTCCGGCACACATCCTTCGTCCGGGACGGTGCCGGACTCGAACAGGCCGCACGTCTCGAGGCGCAGCCTCTCGATGGCGATGCGGGCGGCGACTTCCCCCGCCTCTTCGCCGCCCATGCCGTCGGCGACCGCCAGAAGCAGCGGCTCGTGACGCAGATCGACGGCGGATGACAGGAACGACGCGACACACACGTCATCTTCGTTGTGCGTGCGCGAAAGTCCGGCGTGCGAAGCCCAGCCGAGATCGAATTGCAGACGTGCGTTGGATCGGGCGACATCCATTGACGCGTAGTGTATCAGCCCGCGCGATGTTTGCCCGACCGAATGACATTGTCTGCGAAAGTGACAATTGCGTCACTCATGGTAGCCTCAGCCGTATCGCTACAATTTCCCATTCACCGGCGTCCATTTCGGGTGACGTCGGACTTGATTCAACACGAGGGAAGTTGCTGCGATGTCAATTGCCGTACTGAAGCCTGCGCCGCTGGTCAAAAGTGGTGATCTCACACGTGAAACCGTCGAAGCGTACAGCGCTGCGCTCGATGAGCCGACGTGGATGCGCGAGCGCCGGCTCGAAGCGTGGCGTCTTTTTCGCGAGACGCCGGCGCCGAATCGGCACGATGAAATCTGGCGCCGCGTCGATCTGGGCCAGCTGCGGCTGGAGCAGATGCTGCCGACGGTGCGCGTCGGGGATGCGGCGCCGAGCGTGCCGACGGACTGGTCGGCATTGGCGACCGCCGACGCCGCGCCCGGCTGGATCCTGCACGTCGACGGCGTCGCGTTGCAGCATCGCGCCGACGCGTCGCTGGTGGAGCAGGGCGTGCTGTTCGTCGACATGGCGACGGCGATTCGCCATCGCCAGGACATCCTCGGGGCGCATCTGATGAGCGCCGTCAAGCTCACCGATTCGTACTTCGCGGCGATGCACGGCACGTTGATGCGCGGCGGCGTGGTGCTCTACGTGCCGAAGGGCGTACATATCGAGCAGCCGCTGCGCGCGGCGACGTGGCTGTCGGCCGGCCAGCGCTTCGGGTTCGGCCATACGCTGATCGTGTTGGAGGAGGGTGCCCGGGCGACGCTGATCGAGGAATTCGCCAGCGCCGGCGGCGACGGCGCCGTGCTGAACAATGCTGTGGTGGAGATCGTGCTCGGCAAGGGTGCGCAGCTCGATTACGTGAACATTCAGGACTACGCGCGCAATGTGTACAACTTCAGCACCGAGCGCGCGCGCGTCGGCGAAGACGCCACGCTGCACTGGGTGGTCGGCGGCATCGGCGGCAAGTTCAACAAAAACCTCATCGAGACGGACATGGTCGGCCCGCGCGGCGTGGCGCTGATGAGCGGCGTGTATTTCGCCGATGCTCGGCAGCAGTTCCACTACGACACGCAGCAGAATCACATCGCCCCGGACTGCCGCAGCGACCTGCTGTACAAGGCGGCGCTGCGCGACGACGCGCGCACGGTCTGGCGCGGCAACATTCGCGTGTTCGCGGAGGCGCAGAAGACCGACGCGTATCAGGCCAACCGCAATCTGCAGCTGAGCGATCGCAGCCGCGCCGATTCGATCCCGGGCCTGGAGATCGAGGCCGACGACGTGCGCTGCACGCATGGCGCGACCATCGGCAAGATCGAGGAAGAGCCGATGTTCTATCTCGCTTCGCGCGGCGTGCCGGAGCCGGAAGCGCGTCGCCTCATCGTCGAGGGATTCTTCGCCCCGGTCATCGAGCGCATTCCGCTGGAAGAGACGCGCGAGCGCCTGATCGAGGAGATCGGAAAGAAGATCGTGTGAGCCGCACGCGTGCGCGCCTGAGCCGTGGCTTTCGGCTCAGGCGCGCCGCATTCTCTACAGCTTGCGCAGCACGCACACGACTTTGCCCTGAATCTGGGCATGGCGGGCGTCCACGTAGAACGACTGCATCGTCGGATTCTCCGGCTTGAGCCGCAGACGCCGGCCCTCGTGATACACGCGCTTGAGCGTCGACTCGTTGCGATCCGTCAGAAAGATCGCCGCCATGTCGCCGTTTTTGACCTCGGCGTTGCGCTTCATGACGACGATGTCGCCGTCGCTGATCAGCGCGTCGATCATCGAATTCCCCTGCACTTCGAGCGCGAACAAGTCGTCGTCGGCGTCGACCAGGCTGCGCGCGATCTGCAGGCTGTTTTCGGAGTCGCGCAATACATCGGCTTCCGGGATCGGCGCCGGCGCCGACGCGCCGATGCGGCCGACGATCGGCACGTTCACCACGCCGCGCGCCACGGCCCGCTCGCTGGCTCGCGCACCGTCGCGCACCATCACCCCGCGCGAGCTGCGCTTGCGGCGGTTCAACAAATTGGCGCGCTCCAATGCCTTCAGGTGGTAACTCACCATCGATGTCGAACTGATCCCGGCGCCATGCTGAATCTCGCGGATCGTCGGCGGCAGATCGTTCACCTCGACGTACCGATTGATGAATTCCATGATCCGTCGCTGCGGATCGCTCAGGAGTCGACTCGGCCCACTCTCCATACGTACACCCTCACTTTCGAATTGCTGCACCAGGACATCTCGCTCGGCCGGGCTGCCCGCCGCGGATGCGAACTTTTGTTCTGAAACGATGCAATAGTATGTGAACATGTGTTCTGTGTCAAGCATCTCGACATGGTGATCTGTCGTTCGACATTTTCTCGCTATCGTTTTTCTAACGCGGCGTCTACTGTTTTCCTATGCGGCCGGCCTATTCTCTCGACCATCGAACGCATACAGCATTCGATGTCGATTCGAAAAACCACACCGCCATGCCTGTGATGGCCATGCTTACGCTTACGGAGGAAAAACAATGACGACTTATCTGGTTCGCCGCGCTCGCCCGTCCTATGCCAATCTGAACAATCCGTTCGCCGTCAGCCGTGCGTTCGATCGCATGGTGCGCGAGGCATTCGGCTCCGGCGCGCATTCGCCCGCGTTCACGCCGGCCGTCGATCTGACAGAGACGGCCGAGGCGTATCAGCTCGCAGCGGCGCTGCCGGGCTGGAAGCCGGAGCAGGTCGACGTCTCGATCGAGAACGGCGTGCTCTCGCTGAAGGGTGAGATCGCCGACGCCGAGCCGGCCGCGGACGGCGTCACCGAGCACGTGCGCGAGATCCGCCGCGCGGCGTTCCTGCGCCGCTTCACGCTGCCCGCCGAGGTCGAGGCGGACAAGGCCACGGCGTCGTTCGCCGACGGAATCCTGACCCTGCGCATCCCGAAGGCGGAAGTGGTCAAGCCGAAGCAGATTCGCATCGAAGTCAAGAGTTAATCCGTATATCCCGGCTGAGTCGCCATGCCCCGGCCTTCGGCCG
>JBIIIA010000214.1:0-5908 GCA_044235195.1 Thermoflexales bacterium | reverse complement strand
CTCGCCGATAAAGCCGGCCAGTGGCTCAGCGAGTACACCTACGGCCTGAGTCCACAATTCTGGTTCCTGCCGAACGACCGGGATTTGCGCCGCCACACCATGCCGGACACCGGTGGTCTTCCACTCGCCGCCGCACCGTTCGCACTCATCGGCATCCTCGTCTGCATTCGACGCTTCCGCACCAGCGCCGCACATCGTGGCGTGCTGCTGGCGCTGCTCACTGCACCGATCCCCGCCACACTCGCCGCCATCGGCACGCCACGCACCCTCTGGATGATCGTGCCATGGGTGCTGCTCATCGCCATCGGCATCGAGACAGTGATCGAATTCGTCCGCAGCCGAACAACGCGCTTCGGCCCGTGGCTGGCGCCAGCGACGTACGCCGCTCTCGCTGCTGCGCCGCTGATCCTGCTGGCTCACGCGCTGATCTCCGGGCCGACATGGCACGACAACTACGGCCTGTACGGCGAACAGTTCGGCGCACAGCAGGTTTTCGGCAACACCGTCGCCCCTACCCTCGGCGCAGATCCGACTTCGCGCTTCGTCGTGTCGCCGTCGTGGGCCAACGGCACCGATCAATTCATCGCGTTTTTCATTCCGAAAGAAGATCGGCCGCGCGTTTCCATGGGCCAGCCGGTCGACTGGATCGATCGACGCGATCAGATCACGCCGAATACGTACTTCGTCGCCACCCGCGAAGAATTCGACAAACTCGCCGTCGACCCGATGTTTGCCAACCTCGATGTCCGCCGCGTAATTTCCTACCCCAACGACGCGCCGGGCTTCTACGTACTGTCGCTGCAGCTCAGCGCCGACGCCGAACAGCGCATCGCCGCGGAGCATGCTGCGCGCCGCACGCCCGTCAACAGCTCGTTCGAGTACCGCGGCAAAACTGCGACGGCCGTGCACTCACCGCTCGGCGAAGGCAGCGTCGATCGCCTCTTCGACGGCAATCCCGATTCACTGGTGCGCGGGCTCGAAGCCAACCCGCTGCTCATCGACGTCACGCTTCCCGAAGCGACCACCGCAGCCGCATTCGACATCCAGACCGGCTCGATGCAGCGCTTCTCCGTCACCGTGCGCTGTTATCCGGTCGACGGCACCGAACCCGTCGAAGTCACGCGCCGATTCGTCGATCTCGGCCCGGACCCGCTCATCACGATCGATCTGCCGCAGACCATGCAGTTCTCACGCTTCAGCATCGAAGTGCTCGACGAGAATGCACAGGACTCCGCACAGATTCACGTGCGCGACATTACGCTGCGCTGATCGGCAGCCTCCAGCGCGACCAGAGCAGCGCACACGGTTCGCCGTCGCGCACCTGCTGGTAATACACCGTGAATATGCTGCCGTCAGGAAGCTCGACCGACGCCGGATAGCCGAGGTCCCACGTCGGGCCGTCGTCGCGAATCACCCAGTCGCATTCCCACGTCGCTCCGTCGTCGCGGCTGAGCATGGCGCGCTGGCCGTACGGCGCGCGTCGGAAGGAGTAGACGCAGATCAGCACGCCGGAGGAATGACGGATCATGTGCGGCGGCGCACCGTGGCCGAGGCCGACCGGATGCGGCATCGTCCACGTCGCTCCACCGTCGTCCGATTCGGTCTGCAGAATGCCGAAGTGCGTGAGGCCGATCGCGTCGAGGTCGCCGCCGACGCCGTCGCGCGGGCCGGCGTTCTCGATGCGCACCATGCCGATCAGCCGGCCGTTCGGCAGCTCGACGAGGTGCGGTTCGTGATAGTTGGCCGCCGCCGTCCGCGGCAGGCGTGGCACTTCGCCAGCGATCGTCCACTGCGCACCGTCGTCGTCGCTGACCGCGCACAGCACGGCGCCATCGCCCATTGCACGCGCATCTTTGCCGAGGTACGCCAGGCGGCCGTTGGACAGCCGCACCGGCCCGTGCGGCGCAGAAACCGGCGCAGCCACCGGATCCCCCCATGTTTCGCCACCGTCGTCGCTGCGCAGAATCCACGAGCCGAGGTGCGGCGCGATGTCCGCATCCCGCAGACCGGCGAGATGCCCGCGCCATCCGGCGCGCATGGCGGCATCCGCAGCAGCCTCATGTTCGAACGGCCGCGGATCGGACGAGAATGTCGCCGCCAGCAGTCGCCCACCGCCCAGCGAAATCACCCCGGCGTCGCGATCGTCGATCGGGGTGTCCCGAATCACACGCGGCGCAGACCATGTGGCACCGTCGTCACGACTGACGTTCAGCACGGTCTTGCCCCACGGGCAGATGTGCCATTCACGCAGGCCGGACGAAATCACGGCCAGCGCGCCGTCGGCCGTGCGCGCCACGGACGGCCAGCCGAAGTAGCCGCGATCGGAATTCGGCAGATGACATACGATGCCATGTACGGTGTTCAGGGAGCGGTGAGTCGAATTCATGTGGAGCGATTGTGGCGCATTCCGCGCCGTGCGCCAGCGACGCTCGCTATACTCGCGGCGTCTATGCAATCGCCGATCACGCTTCGCACCCGAACTTCCCTGCTGATCATTCTGCTCGCGAACTGGACCCTGCTGATCACCGGCGGCGTCGGCCACAGCCTGTGGATCGACGAATGGTTCACCGTGCAGAACGTAGCAAGCCCGTGGGCAGCCGTGCTGCCGAAGCTGATCGCCGAGGAACGCCGGCCGCCGCTCTACTGGATTACCCTCAAAGCATGGAGCGAGCTCGCCGGGCATTCCGAATTCGCGTTGCGTCTGCTGTCGATCGCCTGCGCCGCCGCAGCCATCGCGCTCGTCTGGCGATTCGGCCGCCGGCTGCTCGGCGATCGCGCGGCGGTGATCGCCGCCGCGATGTTCGGCCTGACGCCGTTCGTCCTGCTCTACGGTTCCATGGTGCGCAGCTACATGTTGTTCGCCGCACTCACCGTGCTCAGCGCCATCGCATGGCAGAAATATGTTCAGCGATCGACGATGCGCACATGGGCACTCTACGTCGTCTCGCTGGCGCTGCTTCTCTACACCGACTACGGCGCGGTCGCTGTACTCGGCTCACATGGCGCATGGTGGCTCGGACGACTCGTGCTGCGGCGCGATCGCCGCGCATGGTTCGGCATCGGCGCTCTCGCCGCTGCGACGCTGGCCTTCGCCCCGTGGGCGACCGTGCTCATCGGCCAGAGCGCACGATCGATCGGCGGCCTCGCTGCCGACCTAGCCTCCAGCCCGCTCGGCACGTTGCTCAAAATCGGCATGCCGTTCGTCTCCCTCGGCGCCGGCGAAACGCTCTACCCGTGGACGCCGCTCGGCGTCGTCGGCGTGGCGTCGTTCAACATCGCGGCCGCCTTCGGCATCCGGCGTCTGTGGCGAACCGATCGCACGACGAGCACATTCGTGATGCTGTGGATCGCCGTGACGCTGACGTTCACCGCCACGCTGCTTTCACTCGTCGCCGTCGACATCACTTTTCTGAACGCCACCAGCCGCGCGCCGCACCTCGCCGCGGCGTTCGCGCTGCTCGCCGGATGCGGCGCGGCCGCGCTTTCGTCGCGCACACGAGCGGTGCTGCTCACGGCGATCGCCGTCGTCTGGGGCGCCGGATACGTGAACTATTACGCAATGCAGGAGTATCACAATCCGATCTACGCCGTCCCCACGCGCGACGTCGCCGTGCGCATGCGCGCTGCCCCGGCGGATGCGCTGCTCATCGCCGAATCGGACACGCTCGTCCCGTACTACTACCGCAGCGCACCGGGCGCTGCGACGCTGCTCGAAGTGCAGCCCAACGACGCGCTGTCCGACATTCAGTCGCGCATCGAACGCGATGCGCCGCCGCAGGTGCACATCGCGTGGTTCGGCCGCGACCGCACGAGCGTCGGCTTCGACACACCGACGCTCGACCAATGGCTGCAGCAGCGCGGCTATCGCGAAGTCCGCCGCGAAGAACACGGCCCCGTCGGCGATTCGTACCGCTGGATCAAGGCGCGCCTGCTCGGCCGCGACCCGTATTCGCACAAACTCACCGTGCAGGTGTTCGAACGCTAGCGGTCCGCGCAGTATGGAAGCAGGCTCTCGTAGCACAGGCGCGCGGCCACGTCCGCCGGCATCCGCCACAGATCTTCGTTGAACATCTCGATCGAATAGAAACCGGCATAGCCGAACGATTCGAGGCGATCGATGATCGCGCGCAGATCGATGACGCCCTGCCCGGGCAGCACGCGATCAGAGTTGCAATTGCTCAGATCACCGGGTTTGTCGCGCATGTCGTCCAAGTGCACGTGCTTGATCCGTCGCACGCTGCGCTCGGTCAGATGTTCGAATTTCGTCACCGTGGTGTAGTAGTGCGCCGGGTCGAACAGAATTCCGACCTGCGCGTGATTCGCGTGTTCGACGACGAGCAGCGCGCTGTGCAGGCTCTTCACCACGGGTGACCAGTTGAACTCCACGGCGATGGACACGTCGAGTCCTTCGATGCGCGCCGCCAGGCCGGCCAGAGTCTCCGCGATGCGCTCGAGCGCGTCGGCGCGCGGCTCGGCCGGCCCGTCGGTCCCGACGACGAGTGTGCCACCGCCGAGCGCGTGGATCAGCCGCGCATTTTCCAGATGAATCGCATGATTGCGCTCGCGCGACTCGGTTGCGCTGAAGCACTCCACGTGCGTCTGAAAACCACCGATCGGCCGCAGGCCGTGCGCACGCAGCAGCGCGCGCAGATCATCGATCGTTCGGCCAGCAGCGAGCCAGTCCTTCGCCAGCGGCAGGACGAACTCGACGTTCGTAAATCCTGCCTTCGCATACGCCGCGAGCGCTTCCTCGAGGCCGCCGTGCCGCGTCGAAACCGAGTTGATCGCCAATTGCTCTTTTCTCATGAGGCAGAATTCTGCGGTCGAACCTGCGAAGGCACAACCACCCGTGCGGAATTTGCGCTTCGGGCTACACTCGTCCGCGGAGAGCAACATGACCAACAAACTTAGAATCGGATTCGTCGGCGTCGGCGGCATGGGACAGATGGCGCACCTGCGCAACTACGCGGTGCTGCCCGACTGCGAAGTCGTCGCCATCGCCGAGCTGCGCTCGATCACCGCGCAGCGCGTCGCCGCCCGCTACGGCATTCGGCACGTGTATCACGATCACCGCGCCATGCTCGATGAACAAGAGCTCGACGGCATCGTCTGCACGCAGCCGTTCACGCGGCACGGTGTGCTGCTCCCCGAATTGTTCGAACGACGCATCCCCGTGCTCACCGAAAAGCCGCTGGCCGGTTCGCTGCAGGTCGGCGAACGCGTCATCGAAGCCATGCGCGCATCCGGCACCTGGCACATGGTGGCGTACCACAAGCGCAGCGACCCGGCCACGATTCGCGCCAAAGCCGAGATCGATCGGCTGAAGCAGAGCGGCGAGCTCGGCCGCATGCGCTACGTGCGCATCACCATGCCGCCGGGCGACTGGATCGCCTCCGGCTTCAACGAGCTGATCGACGGCGGCGACCCGCGGCCCGAGCTTTCCTTCGACCCGCCGCCCGCCGACCTCGACGCCGCATCCCACAAGCGCTACGTCGACTTCGTCAACTATTACATTCACCAGGTCAATCTGCTGCGCCACCTGCTCGGCGAGCCGTACCGCGCCGCCTTCGCCGACAAGAGCGAAACGCTGTTCGTCGGCGAGAGCGCCAGCGGCGTGACGTGCACGCTCGAGATGGCGCCCTATCGCACCACCATCGACTGGCAGGAGTCGGCGCTGGTGTGCTTCGAGAAGGGCTACGTGCGCCTCGATCTGCCGGCGCCGGTCACGCTGAATCGTCCCGGACGCGTCGAGATCTTCCGCGATCCAGGAAACCGTGAGCCGGAGACGACGTCGCCGCAGCTGCCGTGGGTGCATGCACATCACCAGCAGGCGATCAATTTTCTGCGCGCCATCCGCGGCGAAGCGCCGCCGCCGTGCGACGCCGTCGAGGCGCTCGAAGATCTGCGC
>JBIIIA010000213.1:0-5932 GCA_044235195.1 Thermoflexales bacterium | reverse complement strand
GAACGACGCCATGCCGAGCGACAACAGCGTGCCGATGCCGGCCGACGCCGTGCGCAGCAGTTCCGAATCGACCAGGCCGAGCACAGCGACGAAGATCGCCGTCAGCGGCTCTTCGGTGAACGCGCCCAGCGCCACCGCAGTGATCGTGATGCCGATCTGCACCGCCGAAAGAAACGACTGCTGGTCTTCCATCACGCGCAGCACCGTGCGCGCCGCGGCATTGCCGCTTTCCGCGAGCGCCGTCATGCGCGTCTTGCGCGAAAGCACCATGCCGTATTCGCCGGCGACGAAAAACGCGTTCAGCGCGATGAGCACGACGAACCAGATCCCCACGCCGAGCAGGCTGTGTAACGCCGTTTCGAGGTCCATATAATTTTCAAATTCTACGATGCAACGCAATCGAAAAGGCATTTACCAGGAATTCGACGCCGCCGGCGACGTGCGCACCGACGAACGCTGGCAGGCGATCACCCTGCCCGACGGTTCGCTGTACGTCGAAAACGAAACCGTGCGCATGCGCCCGTCGCCCGAGCCGCGCAGCGACACCGTCACGTACATCCTCGACGAACAGCTGCGCCTGGCCGAGTTTTCGATTCACGGACTGTTCGGCCAGCGCGAGAGCCGGGTGTGCGTACTGGGCGAGGCGCGCGACGAAGCGACGCTGTGCTGGCGCAGCCGCGGCGACGTGCATGAGCGCCGCATCGCGTGGCACGAACGCATCGAGCTCGACTACGCCTCGCCGCTGCTGACGATGATCTCCATCCTGCGCTGCGGCCTGACGCCCGGCCGCAGCGACCAGCGCCCGCTCTGGCGCCTCGACCCGCTCACCTTCGAGCCGCGCGCCGCCATGCTCACACTCCTGTGCCACGGCCCGGAGTCGCACCCCACGCATCTCGGCGCGCGCCGGCTGCAGCGCTATTCCCGCATCATCGACGGCGCCGCCGACTCCGTCTGGTGCGACGACGATGGCGTGATCTACGACATGCGCTTCGCCGCAGGCGGCGGCTATCGCCTCACCGCGACGGACGAGGACTGAATCCATCGAACAGAGGAGTGAAAAAAGAAGTGAGAAAAGAGAAGTGAGAAAAGAGTGAACCATGTCAACGGCACTCTTTCCTCTCCCCTCTCCCCTCTCCCCTCCCAAATGGTATCCTTCGCCCCACGTTGAACAGCCCCTCGACCCGCTCCCGCGTTCGCCCGGCCGTTGCCATGATCGCAATTCTTTTGGTGCTGGGCGCGTTGTGGGAAATCGTCAAGCAGGTCTTCCGTCTCGATGATGCGACGCTGCCGCATTTGTGGTCGATCGCCGGGGCGTTCGCCGAGGAGTCGCGCCGCAACGGGCCGCCGCTCGGCCTGTTCCTGCTGGACGCGGCGCTCTTCACGCTGCAGGGATCGGTGCTGGGCTTCGCCATCGGTGGGCTGCTCGGCTTCGCGCTCGGCACGCTCTTCGCGCACGTTCCCCTGCTCGAGCGTGGGCTGGTGCCGTTCGTCGTCGCCTCGCAGACCGTGCCGATCCTCGCCATCGCGCCGATGGTGGTGGTCTGGCTGCAGGGCTCGTGGCTGAGCGTGCCGGTGATCGCTGCGTATCTGACGTTCTTCCCGGTGACGATCAACACGCTGCGCGGCATGCGCTCGCCGGACCCGCGCGCGATCGAGCTGATGCGCTCGCTGGCGGCCACGCGCTGGGAGACGCTGTGGAAGCTGCGCTTCCCGTCGGCGCTGCCGGCCATCTTCACCGCGCTGAAGATCAGCGCCACGTCGAGCGTCGTCGGCGCCATCATCGCCGAACTGCCGGCCGGCGTGCAGAAGGGGCTGGGCGGCGCCATCCTGAATTTCAACATGTACTACAGCACCGGCCCGGAGCGGTTGTGGGCGTCGATCATCATGGCCGCGGCCGTGGGCATCGTCTTCTTCATCGCCGTGGCCGTCGCCGAACGAGCGGCGCTGCGCAACATCGTGCGCAGCTGATCGAAGCCGGCAACGGCGCCGCATTCGCAGGAAGGAGCAGGCACGACATGGCACCCATCGTCTCGCTGAAAAACGTCAACAAGGTCTTCAACGCCGCCGGCGCATCCGAGACGGTCGCCCTGCGCGACGTGAATCTCGACATCCAGCCGCGCGAATTCATTTCGCTGATCGGCCCGTCGGGCTGCGGCAAGAGCACGCTGCTGCGCACGATCGGCGACCTGATCGAGCCGACGGCCGGCGACGTGCAGGTCAAGGGCAAGAAGGCCCACGAGGCGCGCCTGGCGCGCGACTACGGCATGTGCTTCCAGGCGCCGGTGCTGTTCGAATGGCGCAGCGTGCTGCACAACGTCGAGCTGCCGCTCGAGGTGCTCGGCGTGCCGAAGGCCGAGCGCGCGGCGAAGGCGCGCGAAATGCTCGGGCTGGTCGAGCTCGGCAAATTCGAAAAGCATTACCCGTGGCAGCTCTCGGGCGGCATGCAGCAGCGCGTGGCGATCGCGCGGGCGCTGGCGCTGCGGCCGCAGCTGCTGCTGATGGACGAGCCGTTCGGCGCGCTCGACGAGATCACGCGCGAACGCATGAACTCCGAGCTGCTGCGCATCTGGCAGGACACCGGCACCACGATCGTCTTCGTCACGCACTCGATCCCCGAAGCGGTTTTCCTGTCGACCCGCGTGGTCGTCATGAGCGCGCGCCCCGGCCGCATCTCGCAGATCATCGACGTCGACCTGCCGCACCCGCGCTCGGTCGAAACGCGCGAGCAGCCGCGCTACTACGCGCTGCTGACGGAAGTGCGCGAGGCGCTGCGCAAGAGCGAAGCGATGTAAGCGGAGTCGATGTACATGGAAAGCATCCGCCGTTCCCTCCCCGCACTGCTGATTTTCGTGGGCGCGCTCGCGCTCTGGGAAGGCGCCGTGCGCGCCCTGGACATCCCGACGTTCCTGCTGCCGGCGCCCAGCCGCATCCTGCAGGCGCTGGGGGAAACGTGGGAGCTGGTGCTTTCGAGCGCCGGCGCCACGTTTCGCAGCGCGCTGATCGGCTTCGCCATCGGCTGCGCCGCCGGCGCGCTGGCGGCGCTGGCCACCGCCCATTTCACCGCGGTGCGCGAGGGCATGCTGCCGCTGGCCATCGCCGTCAACAGCGTGCCGATCCTGGCGTTCGCCCCGGTGCTGAACAACTGGTTCGGCACGGTCAACCCGACGTCGAAGATCGCCATCGTCGCCGTGATCACGTTCTTCCCGATGATGATCAACATGGTGCGCGGGCTGACGCTGGTCGAGCCGGCCAAGCTGGAGCTGATGCGTTCGCTGGCCACCAGCCCGCTGACGGTGCTGCTGAAGGTGCGGCTGCCCAACGCCCTGCCCTACGCCTTCAACGCGCTGAAGGTATGCAGTACACTCGCCGTCATCGGCGCGATCGTGGGGGAGTATTTCGGCGGGCCGCGCGGCACGCTCGGGGTATACATCCTGCAGGAAGCGAAGCTGTTCCGCTTCGCCAATGCATGGGCAGCCATCGTCGTCGCCTCACTGCTGGGCATCACGTTCTACCTGATCATGATCGCGCTGGAACGCGCGCTGATCCCGTGGTACGCCGCCCGGCACGAATCGTAGCAGCGCGATCGACGCCGTGATCGCGTCGCACTCGAGTGCGGTTGCAGCCGTGATGCTGATGTTTTCAACCGTTGCGAAGACCGAATGATGCTCGCGCATCCGTAGGTCTCCGCAGGGGGTCGACGAATCGAGGAAACTTTTTTCGTCGTACACGCAGTTTCGTATCGTGAAGTTTTGAAAGTGAAAAGGAGAAGAGAACCATGAAGAAAATGCACAAGGTGCTCGCGATGTCCGCGGCAGCGGCGACGCTGCTGGCGGCCTGCGCGCCGGCGACGCCCGCTGCGGCTCCGGCCGCCGCGCCGGCCGCTTCCGCCGAGAAGACGAAGGTCAAGCTCGTGCTGCAGTGGGTGGTGCAGTCGCAGTTCGCCGGCTACTTCGCCGCCAAGGACAAGGGCTTCTACGAGGCCGAAGGCCTGGATGTGGAGATCATCCCCGGCGGCCCCGACGTCTCGAACTCGCAGTACGTCGCTTCCGGCCAGGCCGACATCGGCGTGGGTTGGACGCCCGGCAAGATCCTCGCCCCGCGCGAGCAGGGCGCCAAGCTGGTCAACATCGCCCAGATCTTCCAGCGCTCGGGCACGCTGATGATCTCGTTCAAGGACAAGAACGTCACCAAGGTCGACGAATTCGCCGGCAAGAACATCGGTTCGTGGCTGGGCGGCAACGAGCCGGAGCTGTTCGCGGCGATGATCAAGGCCGGCATCGAACCCGACAAGGGCGCCAAGATCATTCAGCAGGGCTTCGACATGAACCAGATGCTGAAGGGTGAAATCGACGTGGCGCAGGCCATGATCTACAACGAGTACGCGCAGGTGCTGGAGACGAAGAACCCGGCCACCGGCGAACTCTACAAGCCCGAGGATCTCAACGTCATCAACTTCAACGACGTCGGCACGGCGATGCTGCAGGACGCGGTGCTGGCCAAGGAAGAATGGCTGGCCGACGCCAAGAACCAGGAGACGGCCGTCAAGTTCCTGCGCGCCACCTACAAGGGCTGGATGTTCTGCCGCGACAACCTCGACGAGTGCGTGCAGATCGTGCTGAAGAATGGCTCGGCGCTCGGCGAGAGCCACATGAAGTGGCAGCTCAACGAGGTCAACGCGCTGATCTGGCCGTCGCCGAACGGCATCGGCATGCTCGACGAGAACGCCTACAAGCAGACCGTCGAAATCGCCAAGACCTACGGCGTGCTCAAGGCCGAACCGGATGCCGCCGCCGTGCGCACCGACCTGGCCAAGAAGGCGCTCGAAGGCCTCGACGGCGACGCGAAGGGCGAGGGCTTCAAGAAGGCCACCGTCGAACTGAAGGAAGGCGGCAAGTAACCGACGCTGTCGGATCGCCCACGGCCGTGACTGGCCGCGGGCGATCCGGCGACAGGGAGGCTTCACATGGACTTCGGAATCACACTCAAGAGTGACATGGACTGGAAGCGCGAGATCAAACTCGCGCAGGCGGCCGAAGCGGGCGGGTTCAAGTACGTGTGGAGCTTCGATTCGCACGTGCTGTGGCAGAGCGTGTTCCCGCGCTTCGCGCTGTGGGCCAACGCCACGAAGAAGGTGCGCATCGGCACGCTGGTCACCAACCCGGTCGTGCGCGACGTCACCGTGGCCGCCAGCGACTTCGCCACGCTGCAGCTGATCAGCAAGGGCCGCATGGACATGGGCATCGGCCGAGGCGACAGCTCGCGCCGCCGCCTCGGCAAGGGCCCGACGACGATGGCCAACCTCGAGGAGTTCGTCGATCAGTTTCGCAAGCTCACCGCCGGCGAACACGTCGACTACGAGGGCGCCGACGTGCAGCTCACCTGGGCCAACGCCGGCATGCCGCCGGTGTGGGTGGCCGGCTACGGACCGATCGCGCTGCGCTCGGCCGGCCGCGTCGCCGACGGCATCGTGCTGCAGTTCGCCGACCCGCACCTCATCAAGTGGTGCATGAATTTCGTGCGCGAGGGCGCCGAGCAGGCCGGCCGCGATTTCTCCAAGATCAAGATCATGTCGTGCGCCCCGGTCTGGATCAGCAAGGACCTGGCCAAGGCGCGCGAAATCGTGCGCTGGTTCCCGGCGCTCGTCAGCAACCACGTCGTCGACCTGCTCAAGAAATATCCGAAGGACGAGCTGCCCCCCGAGCTGGTCACGTACGTCGAGGATCGGCCGCAGTACAACTACCTGCACCACGCGCAGGTCGGCAGCGACAACGGCCGCTTCGTCCCCGATGAAATCGTCGACCGCTACTGCATCGTCGGCGATGTCAAGGAACAAATCCGCCGCCTCGAGGAACTCAGCGACCTCGGCGTGCATCAGTTCAATATTTATCTGATGTGCGGCGACGAAGAAAAGCAGCTCAAGACGTACGCGGAG
>JBIIIA010000212.1:0-5935 GCA_044235195.1 Thermoflexales bacterium | reverse complement strand
GACGCCTACGTGCACTGTGACGCCGACCGCGACGCCGACCGCGACGCCGACCGCGACGCCGACCGCGACGCCGACCGCGACGCCTGTGCGTTACAGGATCTGGGTGCCGCTGGTGATGTGCAGTCCTTGAAACTGCGTTGATTTTCGCCGCTGCGCTACACTTTGCCACATGTCCATCGATGCATTAGATCGCTTCGCCGCCAATCGCGATGCCATTGTCGAGTCGGTGTTGAATACGCACGGTGCGCTGCCGAACAGCGTGCGCGCGGCGATCTACGGGCGCGCGGCGGGACGTGGTGCGGAGTCGGACAATTTGCCTGTGCTTCTGGCGCAGTTCGTCGACAAAACAATTCGTCATGCCTACAAGGTCGTCGACGAAGATGTCGAGCGCCTGCTGCAGGCCGGCTACAGCGAAGATGCGATCTATGAAGCGATCGTGGCTGTTGCGACCGGGGCTGGCATGCGACGCATCGAGGCCGGCATGGCGGCGATGCATTCGGATGGCGGTGCGCCGGCGAAGGAGAATCAATGAGGTTGCCCAAGGTCGATCGTGACACGCTCGTCCCGGATGCGCCGCTCGACGTGGTGAAGGCGCTGGCCTATCGCCCGGAGCTGTTCGGCCGTCCGTATTCCGAACTACTGCAGATTCTGCTGCGCGGCGAAAGCACATGGAGCGTCGGTGAACGCGAATTGTTCGCCGGCTATACTGCCCACCTTAACAAATGTCCTTTCTGAGCGGGCACGCACGGCGCGATGGCGCGCGCAGCCCTCGGTGAGGAGCTGACCCAGGCAGTATTCGACGACTGGCGCACCGCACCCGTGTCCGAAGGATTGCGGGCGGTGCTCGGCTTGATTCACAAACTTACGCTCTCTCCCGACGACGTCTGTTCGGAGGACGTCGCAGCCGCCCGGCGCGCTGGTGTGAGCGATTCACAAATCGAGGAAGTAGTTCATATTTGCGGCGCATTCAACATGATCGTGCGGATTGCCGATACGCTCGGATTCGAAGTGCCGGATACATCGTCCGGGTCTGGCTACGGTGAGGCAGCGCTGCAACGAGGATATACGTAGATGACGGAAATCACGAACTGGAGCTATGAAAGACATCGCGGGTTCGAATCTCAGCTGACCGACATTCCCAGTGTTTACAGCAGTCCCCACACCGTCGATGCGTGGCGCCATCGACGAATGTTGGAAACTGCGTTGCCGTTGCTCGAAGCCTATCCCGGGGCGACCTGGCTGACGATCGGTGATGGACGCTATGGCTCCGATGCGCATTTCCTGATGCGCCATGGTGCGGATGTGACGGCATCGAGCCTGACGGACGTTTCGCTGCGCGTCGCTCAAGAACGCGGATGGATCGGCGAATATCGTGCGGAGAATGCGGAATCGCTGTCGTTGGCCGATCAGTCTGTCGATTTCGTGTTCTGTAAGGAAAGCTTTCACCACTTTCCGCGTCCGTACATCGCGCTGTACGAAATGCTGCGCGTCGCACGAATCGGTGTGGTTTTGATCGAGCCCCAGGAAGAGACGCCGAAAATGCTGGACGTGCTGAAGCAAGTGGTCAAGCGCGTGACGCGAGGAGACAAATCGTTCTTGTTCGAGCGCGTCGGCAATTACATCTTCCGGCTGAACGTGCGTGAACTCGAGCGAATTCAGACTGCGATGTACGCGCCGATGCTGGCGTATAAGCACTTCAACGATTTCTTTCAACCCCGTCTTGCTCGGGCGACGTTCGAGCCGAGATCGAGGCAGGCACGGTTCATGCAGCTCGGCATATTCGTGCAGGATGTGTTGTGTGGGATCCGGCTCATGAACTACGGCCTGGCCAGCGCGATCTGCTTCAAGCAGCCGGCCAGCGCCGCGGCGATCGAGAAGCTGCGCCGCGGCGGTTTTCACATCGTCGAGATGCCGAAGAATCCGTACGTATGAGTGAGCGCTGCTAGTCCGTCTCTTGGCGTCTGCCGATGCCGAACAAGCCGCCCACTGCGCCGAACATCGCTCCGAGCGCCGGCAGCGCCAGGCTGCAGCAGGTGGTGGCGATGACGGTCGACAGCAGATAGCTCAAGCGAAAGGCATCTGGGTCGCGCGTCATTTCGCTGCGCACGATTTCAGCCTGCGAAGGAAAGATCTGATCCATCGCCTGCATGCTTTCCTGCTGCAGCCGGGCGGTGCGTTCTGCGTCCAGCGAAAGAATCATGGTCACTGCGGCGAAGCCGAGGCCAGTGAGGGCGCCAGCGACGAGCCCACCCAGCATGCCGGTGCGCAGCGCTGCGCGGCGCGAATCGGCCGCTGCTTCCCGTGCGGCGTAATAGCCGGCCACGTGCATGCCGATCACCACGATGAGCATGCCGAGCGCGTCGCCGGAGATCTGCTGAGCAGCAATGGCGACGGCCAGCACCAGGCCGGCGATGAAGCCGACGCGCAGCGGTGCACTGCGGCGCTGCTGCATCTCCGGATCGTTCTTTTGAGTGTCGTTCGAGTTCATAGCCGGGGCTGATTATCTCCACGCATCGTACGTGGACATGCATAGCTGAGGAAGAGCCTAAACCGTCAGCAGATCGTCGATCGCCGCTTCGAGCTGGCGCAGTGTGGCGACCTGATGCACCGCCGTGGCCAGCGGCACATACTGCAGCATGTCGCTGTCGCCCGTCCCCCACATCGGCGGCGGCTCGGGGTTGAACCAGATCACGCGCCGCGCACGCCGCAGCAGCGTTTCCATGACGTCCGTGCGCGGATCGTTGTAGTTGTTGCGCGCGTCGCCCACGAAGATCACCGTGGTGCGGCGGTCCACCGCGTCGCCGTGCTCGCGCACCAGCGTGTCGATGCTCGTGCCCAGGTCGGTGTTGTAGTGCCCCGGCGGCAGCGACGTGAGCACGCGCTCTGCTGCCTGCGCCGGCCGCATTTCCTTGAAGATCATGCTGACGTCGTGCAGGTCGCTGATGAAGGCGAACGAACGCGCGCGGGCGATCTGATCCTGCAGCTCATATACCATGCGCAGCATGAATTCGGCTACCGGGCGCATGCTCGTGCTGACGTCGACGACGATCGTCACCTGCGGCTTGAGCACGCGCCGGCGATGCAGCAGTTCGAGCGGCACGCCGAGGGAGCGCTGTGCGTGGCGCAGCGTGCTGCGCACGTCGAGCGTGCGCCGGCCGCCGCGCCGCATGCGCAGCGCCGCGCGCGAGCGCAGGCGCGCCACCAGATGCCGCACGTGCGCGCGCAGTTCGTTCGCCTCGCTTTCGCTGAGCGAGGAAAGCGGCTGATCCATCAGGTCGTCGATGCGGTCGCGCCGGCGCGATTCGTCCGCCGGCTGCATCAGATTGCGGCCGACGAATTGCTCGACCTGTTCGCGCACCGCGGCGGCGTTTTCACGCACTGCGCTGCGCACTTCCGCGCGCGCCTCGGGCGACATGCCCTGTTCCTTGAGCTGCTTCATGAGCGCCTCGATCGCATCGCGCAGCTGCTGCGGCGTCAGGCCCATCTGGCGCTGCATGCGCTCGGCGATCCAGTCGCGGATGCGCGGGTCGTTGCGCAGCCCCGGGCGCATGCCGGCGCGGCGCGCCTGCTCGGCCAGTTCGTCGTCGCTCGGGCGTTCGCCGTTCGCCAGCATCTGCATCATGCGGCGCAGCTGCTCGCGCAGCTCGTCGAGTGCGCGCATCAGCTGCTCGCGCTCTTCGTCGCTCAGGTTTTCCGGCTGCTGCAAATCCTGCGGTTCGCCGCCGAAGTACTGCGGGAAGTATTGCTCGAACGCCGGTGCGTCGGCGTGTTCCTTGACCAGCGTCGCCGCCAGCGCCGCCTTGAATGCTCGTCGCTCCTGAATGCCCACCGCTTCGATCGCGCGCAGCGCGTCGGCGCTCTCGGCCAGCGAGACTCGCACTCCGGCCGCGCGCAGCGCCGCGATGAATTCGAGCAGACGCTTTTCCATCACAGCGCCTTCTTCGCCTTGCGCACGTCCGCCTCGTGCTTGAGCACGACCGACAGCGTCGCCTCGATGGTCTGCTGGTCGAGCGTCTCGGCGTTGATGGCCACGAGCGCCTTCGCCCAGTCCACGGTTTCCGCCACGCTCGGGCTCTTTTTCAGATCGATGCCGCGCAGCAGCTGCACCATCTCGACGATCTGGCGCGCGATGGTCGGCGACAAATCCGGTACGCGCATCTGCACCACGCGCAGCTCGCTGTCGAAGTCCGGGTAATCCACGAACAGATACAGCGCGCGGCGCTTGAGCGCTTCGCTGAGTTCGCGGGTGTTGTTGCTGGTGAGCACGACCATCGGCCGATGCACGGCTTTGATCGTGCCGAGCTCGGGGATGCTCACCTGAAAATCGCTGAGCACCTCCAGCAGGAACGCTTCGAACTCGGCGTCGGCGCGGTCGATCTCGTCGATCAGCAGCAGCGCGGGCGTTTCGCTGGTGAGCGCGCGCAGGAGCGGGCGGGGCAGCAGGAAGCGGCGGCTGAAGAAGACGTTCTCCTCGCGGCCGACGGCGTCGGCGGCTTCGGCGAGCGTGGCCGCGTCGCCGATGACCTGGCCGAGTTTGTCGCGCAGCAGCTGCGTGTACAGCATCTGCTTGGCGTATTCCCATTCGTACAGGGCGCGCGCTTCGTCCAGACCCTCGTAGCACTGCAGACGAATCAGCTCACGCCCGCTGGCGGCCGCCCACGCCTTCGCCAGCTCGGTCTTGCCGACGCCGGCCGGCCCCTCGGCCAGCACCGGCTTGCCCATGCGCTCGGAGAGAAAGACGATCGTGGCGATGTCGTCGCCGGCGATGTATTGCTGCCGAAGCAGCCCTTCCCGGACGTCGTTGATCGAGGTGAACATCCGGGAAGGATACTACCGATGAGTGAATGCTATTCCAATTCGCGGATCAGCACCGGGCCGGGGATGGTCATTCCGACGTCGCCGTCGTCGAAGATGACGTAGCCGTCGGACAGGGCGCGCAGCCACTGCACGGCGAGGCGCGCGCGCGCGGTGGGGAGCTGCAGCTCGTAGCCGTCGGCCGTGCGTTCGACGATGACGTCCACCAGCGGCTTGCGGTTGCGCTTGAGCACGGCGTTATTCATGCGCTCGCCGGCGTTGAGCGATGCGACGCTGCCGCGCAGCACCACGTTGAGGAAGGCCGCCGCCTGCGCGCCGGCCACGAGGATGCGCGCGTGCGGCGCGCGGCTCTTGAGCTTCGCCGAGGCGGCGTGCCAGAAATGCGGATAGCTCGGCTTGCGCGTCTTCGCGTCCGTCCCGGCTTTGCGCACCAGCGCGCCGATGCGCTCGGCGCCGTCGAGCAGCGCGTCGAAGTCCACGCGCGCGCGCGGAATGCGCTTCTCGCCCACGGCGTACGGCCGCGCCGTCTTCAGCACCGAGGTGACGACCGCGGCGATTTCGCGCATGTCTTCTTCGACCAGCCCGCGCTGCGTGATCCACGCCGTGCCGAAGCGCAGCGCGCTCGGCCGGCTGGCGTCGCGGTCGCCCGGGATGGTGTTGCGGTTGCAGACGATGTCCACGAGGTCGAGGATGCGCGACGCCACTTCGCCCATCAGCGGCTCGTCGTCGTGGCGGGCGATGCTCTTGCAGTCGATCAGCACCATGTGCGTGTTCGTGCCGCCGTGCACCACGCGCACGCCGTTGTCCTTGAAGGCCTGCGCCAGCGCGATCGCGTTCGCGCGGATCTGATGCTGCAGCGCCTTGAACTGCGGCGTCTGTGCGATCTTGAACATCGTCGCCATGCCGGCCACTTTGTTCATGTGCGGGCCGCCCTGCATGCCGGGGAAGACGGCGCGGTCGACCTTCTTCGCCAGCTCGGGGTCGGTGGTGATGATCACCGCGCCGCGCGGGCCCATCAGCGTCTTGTGCGTGGTGAAGCTGGTGACGTGGGCGATGCCGACCGGGTTGGGATACGCGCCGGCCGAGGCCATGCCGGCGGTGTGCGCGATGTCGGCCAGCA
>JBIIIA010000016.1:0-18538 GCA_044235195.1 Thermoflexales bacterium | reverse complement strand
GTTCGCCGTCATCATCGGTGGATTCGGCATGACGAATACGTTGCTGATGAGCGTGCTCGAGCGCACGCACGACATCGGCATTCTGCGCGCGCTCGGCTGGCGTCGTCGGCGCGTGGTGGGCATGATCATCGCGGAATCGCTGCTGCTGTCGTCGGTCGGCGGCGTCGTCGGCATCGGCCTGGGGTATGGGCTGATCTACGCAGCGCAGTGGTCGCCTGCGACCGAGGCGCTGCTGGCCGTCGATGTGTCGATGATGACGGTGGGGCAGGCATTTCTCGGCGCGCTCGGGATCGGCGCCGTCGCCGGCATTTATCCTGCGCTGCGTGCGGCCGGCATGCAGCCGATCGAAGCCATGCGCGTCGAAGGTGCGGCGGGCGGCGGCGCACGCTTCGGCGGGTCTGTGCTGCGCGGTCTGCTGCGCAGGCCGATGCGCACTCTGACCACCGTCGTCGGGCTCGGGATCGGCGTCGGCTTCATCGTCGCACTCACCGCCGTCGTGGACGGCTTCACCGTGCTGTTCTCGCAGCTCGGCGGCGCCGGCGACGTGGACTTGATGGTCGAGCAGGCCGAGGCATCCGATGCGGCATTTTCTGCGATCGACGAACACACGGTGCAGGAAATCGAACGCCGCAGCGATGTCGCGGCCGTGAGCCGTCTCGTGCTCGGCGTGTCGACCGCACCAGGCGCGCCGACGATGCTCGTCTTCGGGCTCGATCCGCGTGAGGAATACATCGAACACTTCGTGCTCATCGAAGGCCGCGCCGTCGCGCGGGCCGATGAAATCATGCTCGGTCGGCAGATCGCCGCGAGCACGAAGAAATCCGTCGACGACCACATGACGCTGGCCGGGCGTCGTCTGCATGTGGTCGGCATCTACGAAAACGGCCAGGCGTTCGAGGACTACGCCGGTGTCATGACGCTGCGCGAAGCGCAGCGCATGTTCCACAAGGCCGGGCAGGTGTCGTTTCTCGGCGTGCGCGTGGCCGATCCGAGCCGTGCGGACGAGATTGCCGCTGCGATCGAATTTGCACACCCGGAGGTGATCGCTGCGCGCGTCGTGAATTTCACCGACCGGATGAACGACATGCGCGTCACGCGCGCTGCGCTCGACGTCGTCGTCGGCATCACGGTCGCAGTGGGAGCGCTCCTGATGACGAACGCCATGCTGATGAGCGTTTTCGAACGTACGCGCGAGTTCGGTATTCTGCGCGCGCTCGGCTGGCGTCGTCGTCGGTTGATGTGGATGGTCGTGCGCGAATCGTTGGTCCTTTGTTTGGCCGCGGCGTTGGTCGGCATCGGGATCGGTGTGGGCATGGCCGCCGCGCTGCAGCGCGAGCCGACGATCGGCATGTGGCTCTTGCCGCAGTACAGCACGGCGCTGTTCGTGCGGACGACGGCGCTGGTGCTGCTGTTCGGATTGGTCGGTTCGCTGTATCCGGCGCTGCGTGCGGCGATGATGACGCCGGTGGAAGCGCTGCGCTACGAATGAGGGCGGCGTCGAAGGAATCGATACATGAAGGAATCTCATCCGTTCATCGAAGTGCGTGGATTGACGCGCGTGTTCGGCGATGGCAACGGTGTGCGCGCGCTCGATGGCGTCGATCTGGCCATCGATGCCGGCGAGTTCGCATCGATCGTCGGGCCGTCCGGCAGCGGCAAGAGCACGCTGCTGCATCTGCTCGGTGCGCTCGATCGGCCGACCTCCGGCGAAATCCTGTTCGATGGTCGATCGCTTTCGCGAACGCGGGATCTCGATCATTTTCGCAGCCGCTGCGTCGGGTTCGTTTTTCAATTGCACAATCTACTGCCGACGCTGACGGCGCTCGAGAACGTCGAAGTGCCGATGGCGGGCGTGATTCATTTGCCGTGGGAGCGACGGCGTCGTGCGCATGAGCTGCTGGCGCTGGTGGGGCTCGAGAAGCGGGCCGACTTTCTCCCGGCGAAGCTTTCCGGCGGCGAACGTCAGCGCGCGGCCATCGCGCGTGCGCTGGCGAACCGGCCGCCGCTCATTCTGGCCGACGAGCCGACGGGCAGCCTGGATACGCAGCTCACCGCTGAAATCATGGACCTGCTCATGCGCATCAACGCCGAGCAGGGCGTGACGATTCTGGCCGTCACGCACAATCACGAAGTCGCCAGCCGCACGCAGCGCGTGATTACGCTGCGCGACGGCCGCATCGAATCCGACGTGCGCCTGCGCGATCCGTTCGATCGCGACCTGCACGATTTCAAGGAGTCGCCGCTCGGCCGCGCGATTCGCGCCGGCGAATGTGTGCCGGACGATGTGCAGCCGATCGCGGCGCAGCTGCGCGAAATCTTCGCGCGCGTATAGAGATGCGCTGAGCCTGGCTTTTTTCGACGGCCGGCGGTGGCCTACGCCAGATATCGCGCGCCGATCTCGTACGCTTCGCGCAGGCCGGCGAGCGGATCGCGCGTGGGCAGGAATTCGTGCGTGACGTAACCGCGGTAGCCGGTGGCGGCGATGGCGCGAAAGACGCCCGGGTAGTGAATTTCCTGCGCGTCGTCGAGCTCGTTGCGACCGGGGTTGCCGGCGGTGTGATAGTGCGCGATTTCATCCTGTGCACTACGCAGCGCGCGGATGACGTCGCCCTCCATGATCTGCATGTGATAGATGTCGTAGAGCACCTTCACGCGCGGACTGGCGACGGCTTTGCACACGCGGTACGCAAACGGCGTGTTGTCCGCCTGGTAATCCGGATGATCGACCTTGCTGTTGAGCAGCTCGAGGATCAGCGTCACACCGGCCGCCTCCGCGATGGGGGCGATGCGGCGCAGGCCCTCGGCCGTGCGCTCGACGCCTTCCCGTTCGGACAACGCGGCGCGACTGCCGGCGAAGCAGATTAAATTCGGAATTTCCCAGCGCGCTGCGAGTTCGATCGACGCGCGCAGCTCGCGCACGATGCGATCGTGGTTCTCTCGTCGATTCAGTCCCGACTCGATCGAGTCGTGGCCCTTGATTGCCGCGATGCGCAGGCCGTGGCTGCGGACCAGGGAAAAATATTCTTCGGGCGCCAGGTCGATGCCGGCGTAGCCGATCTCGGCCACGCCGCGCACGAATTCCTCGGGCGAGAGAAAGCGCGGCACCCAGCACCACCATGCGGCGGACTGCAGAATTCCACTCATGAGTTAGGCGTCCTCCTGTCCGGCGTTGTTCACTGCCCATCCCCCGATGTAGCCCAGGTATGCCGGCACCAGCGGCAGCACGCACGGCGACGCGAACGAAAGAAATCCCGCCAGCAGCGCCACCGGGACGCTGAGTGGCAGCGTCTCGGGCAGCAGCGCTTCGAGCCCGGCGCCGAGCGCCTGCAGCGACGCACTCAGACGCGCGATCTGCTCGAGCAGCATCGAGATGCCCACCGCGATCAGCAGCAGGCCGCTCACACGCTCGACGATGCGCATGTTCTTTTTGAGCTTCGTCAGCAGCGGCTGCATCCGGTCGGCCATCGCGGCGACCAGCAGAAACGGAATGCCCAGTCCGAGCGTGTAGGCGAAGAGCAGGCCGACGCGCGCCGGCAGGTCCTGCGTGGCGCCCATCGACAGAATCGCGCCGAGAAACGGCCCGATGCACGGCGACCAGCCGGCGGCGAACGACAACCCGGTCAGATACGACTGCGCGCTGCCGACGGCGCGCTGTGCGCCGCCGAAAGAGCGCGTGTCGCGGTAGAGGATCGGCAGCCGCAGAATGCCGAGTGTGAACAGGCCGAACGCGATCATCGCGATGCCGCCGACGTAGCGAATCACGTCGCGCGCTTCGAAGAATACGTCTCCGAGCGCCGTGGTGGCGAGTCCCATGATGCCGACGATGAACGTGGCGAATCCGGATACGAACCAGATGCCCTGCACGAACGTCGAGGCTCGGCGTCGGGAGATGGCGGACGTGTTCGTCGTCATCGCGCACCGTCCTGGCCGGACGCGCTCTCGCGTTCGATTTGTTCGATCGTGGCACGATCACGCTCTAGTGAGCGGCGGCGCATGCGCAGTGAGGCGAAATACAGCAGCAGACCGCCGAGAAAAACCACGTAGGCGGTCAGCAGGTAAGGTGCATTCTTGTCGGTAAATATTTCGATCATGGAAAGCCTCCGCACTCACGGTGCGCCCAGGGTTACTCAGCTGCCAGTTCGGCGCGGCGCAGATCGAGCCGATCGAGATCATCCTGCAGCGCAACTCGGAGCCGCAGAAAATAAATATAGAAGATCGAGAAGGTGACCAGCGAGAACACCAGCACCGGCACCATCTCGCCGGCGATGCCGAATCCGCCTTGCTGGCGCGCATTGACGCTGTCGCCGAACACGGCTGGATGAATGCTCTGCAGCACGCGGCTGACGAGGAAATTCAGCGGGATCGTCAGCGATCCGATGATGCCGTACACCGCCGAGAAGCGCGCGCGCTGTTCGGGATTTTCCACGCCGCTGCGCAGCACCAGATAGGCCAGGTACATCAAGAACTGCAGCAGGCTCAGCGTGAGCTTGAAGTCCCACGTCCACCAGGCATTCCACGTCGGGCGCGCCCAGAGCATGCCGGTCAGCAACACCATGACGATGAAAATGACGCCGATCTCCGCCGAAGACACCGCCAGCCGATCCCACTTAATGTCGCGGGAACGCAGATAGCGCACGCCGGCGTACGCCGACACCAGCCACGCTGCGAAGCCGATCCAGGCGGCCGATACGTGGAAGTAGAAGATGCGCTGCGCCTGTCCGCCCGATGCGTCCTGTGCACGCGGCGCCACGACGAAGACCATCAGCAGGGCGACCACCAGAAGCATCAGCGCCGCGACGCCGACCGCGCGCGTGGTCTGCGCACTGCGTGCTTCCTCGTCGGATACGCGGGGTGCAGCGATCGATCTTTCCATATATTCACCTTGTTTCAGACTCGAGGACCCCCCGATTATACTGACGCAATGGCCCATACTTTCTCCGTGGGGCAGACTCCGCATACGCTCGGTGGTCTGCTGACGTCGAGTGTGCGACTGCTGTTCCGCACGCGTCCGCTCATGCGCATCGCTCTTTTCGCCATGCTGCCGGTCATCGCTGTGCAGATGGCGGCGACCGGCGCTGCCGTCGCACTCGTCGCTGGTTCTACGGCGGTGAGCGATGCCGCATTCGCTGCGACAGCCTCGGCGATCGCCGCTGTCATCGTGACGGTGGCCACGTTCGTGCCGTACTTCGTCTTGCCGTGGATGGAAGGTGCGCTCGCCTATCGCGTAATCGAAGAAGGCCTCGGTCGCACGACGCGCGGTGCACGTGCTTCGTTTGCCGCGGTGCGGCGCATGTGGCCGGCGTTGTTTACGACCGGTGTGCTGCGGCGCGCGGCGGCGGCGCTGCTGCTGGCGATCGGGCCGGCCGTATTTCGCATGGCGACGCTGGCATATACCGGCGACGAGGCGGCCGGTCTCGCCCCGGATTCGCTGATGGCCGCGGTCGTGCTCGCCGTTTGCTCGCCGCTGGGTCTGGTGGCGGCGGTGCTGCTGCTGCGCACCGTGATCGACTGGAGCCTGCGCGCGCCGGTTGCGGCGGCGGAGGACAGCGGGACCTTCGCTGCACTGCGACGCAGCGCGGCGCTGGTGCGCGGCCAGCGCTGGCGCATGTTCGGGCGGCTGGTGCCTTTGGCCGTGCTCGAAATGCTGTTCGTCGCGCTGCCCATGCTGCCGGTCGCAGCGTGGCTGGCAACGCCGGATGCACCGGGCTGGCTGGCGCCCGTCAGCGTGGCAGCGCTCGTGTTCGGCGCCATCGGCTGGTTCTTCTACGCGCCGTTCGAGGCCATCTTTCTCACGCTGAACTATCTCGATCTGCGTGTGCGACGCGAGAATCTGCTCGGCGACCTGGCTGATTCTTTCGCGGCCGGCGCGTCTTCTGCTGAAGCCGTTGCGGCTGAAGCGGCGGATGACGCGCTGGCGTCGCCGGCGACCGCTGCGCAGCGCATCATCGTGCTGCAGCGCCGATTGCAGCACGAAGCGGAATCATGTCCGTTGTGGGTCGATCTGGCGACGGCCTATCGGGATGTCGGAGCGCTGGGCGCCGCCGCGGATGCGCTCGAACGAGCACGGATGCTGCCGTGCGCCGAGCCGGGGCTGTTGCTCGCGCTGGCCGAAGTGCACCGTGCACGGCGCGATGCCGCGGCGGCGCAGGCTGCCCTGCGCGCCTACATGGAATCTGCGCCTGGGGAAGCGGTCGTCGCACTGCGTGCCGATGCGCGCTGGCGCGACATGCTGGATACGACCGGAGGCCGCGATGGCGCGTGACCTCGCAGCGCTGCTCGATGAAATGCAAACGGCGCGCCGGCGCTTCGATGCTACGCTGGCGCGCGTGCCGGCGGAGCGCTGGGAGACCGCCGGTGCGGCCGGTGAGTGGTCGGTTAAGGATGTGCTGGCGCATCTGACGGTGCGGCTGTCGCGGCTGATTACGATGCTCTTCCAGGTGGATCGCGGATCGCGCCTGCAGTTGCCCGCCGCGGGCGATGCGCAGAATGCGCGCGACTACGTCGAACAGAAGGATCGCCCGCTGGATCGGGTGCGCATGGATTTTCAGAGTGCGCATGCGCAGCTCGTCAAGCGGCTGCAGGCGACGGACGCGGCCGGTCTGTTCGATGCCCGACGACATCAGGTGCTGCGCGGCCGTTCGCTGGCGGACTATGTGCTGACAGAGGCCGCGGCTCATGAAGAGGAGCATCGACTGTCGATCGAGGCGATGCTGGCGCGCATCGAACAAGGAGGCGCGTGATGCACTGTGATGCAAATGCCGTTCTCGGCCGCGTGCGCATGAGTGGGGCGACGCGCATCGATTTCGTGCAGCGCATGTCGACCGGCGACGTGTCACGGCTGCGCCCGGGTGAAGGTGCGACCACGGTGTTCATCACGCCCATCGGCCGCATCGTCGATTACACGCGAGTGCTCTGCTTCGAGGATTCATTGCTGCTCTTGACCGGCGGAGGCAATCAGGAGAAGCTGATGCGCTGGCTGCGCAAGTACGTGTTCTTCCAGGATGATGTGCGCTTGTCGGATGAAAGTGCGCAGGGAGCGCTCACCGTGGTCTGGGGTGAGGAACTGCCCGAGCAGGTGCGACAGCTGCCGCTGCATCATCATGTGCTGCGCGATGGTGCGCTGTGGGTGCGCTGTGCAATCGGCGCGCACGCTGGCGCCTGGGTGCTCACCACGGAAAGTTCGCTGGACGTGCAAGGCGCAGACACATTCGAGGCGCTGCGCGTGGAGGCCGGCATGCCCCGCTTTCCGAATGAGCTGAACGAGGATTACATCCCACTCGAGGCCGGCGTGTGGGATGCGGTCAGTTTTCGCAAGGGGTGCTATGTCGGCCAGGAGATCATCGCGCGCATGGAAAGTCGTGGCCAGCTGGCGCGGCGGCTGGTTCGGCTGGCCGTTGAGAGCGGTGCTCCACTCGCCGGCGCCGAGCTGATGGTCGCCGGGCAGGCGTGTGGACGGTTGACGAGCATTGCAGGGCAGCACGCGCTCGGATATGTGCGCAGCAGCGCCTTCGAGGTTGGTCGGATGCTGCAGTGCGACGGTGCGGATCTGCGTGTGCTCGACGCCGTGGCAATTTGATCAGCGGACAGGCACGAATTTCATGTCGTCGATGTTCACCCATGTGCTCGCCGAGGGCTCGCCGGTGAGGTCGGAGAGCAGCACATACGACGCCGAACCGGCGTCGAAGTCGTACGTGCCGAGGTCGGCCCAGGCGTCGAAGAGCGGGGATTGATCGACGGCGACGCGTGCGATGCCAGCGCTGTGCTGAATAAGGTAGATGGCGTTGCGAGTGTCGTTGCGCGCGGCAATCGGTTCACACGTCCACGGCACTTTGCCGGTATGCGCAGGGATGAACGCGTAGACGCGATACCGTCCGGGTGTGACGAGATTGGGACGCCAAACAGCGAAGTTCGTGGATTCGTTCTGCGTGCGAACCGCAGGCGTGAGCAGGTGATGGTTGCTGCGCCCTGCAGAATTGATGACCCAGCCGTATTTACACGCGGGCTCACCAGCCGCCGGCTGCGGTGTGAGTTCGATGCTGCGGCTGTCCACGATGATTTCACCGTCCGGCAGAGCGGCTCCGCCTCGGGCGCCGGACGTAGCGGCGTCCGGGAACCAGTCGAACCAGATCTTCCAGAACAGGCGATTGCCCTCCTCGTGCGTGGTGTACCGGTAGAGCGCGAGGGTGCCCTGATTGGCGGGCACGATGCCGTCGATGGACCCGGTGATGTAAGGCCGATCGAAATTGCGACGCAGTGTTTTCGCCACGCAGGTCATTTGATTGGCGAAGCCGCGTGTGCTGTTCCATCCCGGTCCGCAGCCGGCTGCCCAGTCGATCTGCTTGCCGTCCGGTTCGGGATCCGTGATCATCCGCATCTCCTTTTGCATCATGACGATCAGGAGACGCGGATTGACCCCATACTGCATTGCGCTGGTGCAAATGATTTGCGCTGCAGTCCGTTCACTTTCGACGAGCGACTTGAGAATGCCCTTCTGCTTGTCGAGAAACTGTTGTACGTCGTCACAGCTCATCGCGCTTGCATCCGTAAATTCCTGGTCACTGATCAGGTATGTCGGATTGTACGGATCGACTACGGCGTAAGCGATGTTCGTAGTCAAAGCATTGCCTGCCACACAGGACAAAACAATCAGCGTTGAAATCCAGCGATGCATTCGGCGACTCATAGTGATTACGCCGCAGATTATAGCAATAATTGTTGATCTTGTCTTGCATTCACATGTTTTTGGATAAAAAGTGGGTTTTGGCTATCTGTATGGACGCAAAGCAAGGCCGGGGAGGGCGGCGATGCGGGTTTCGTCCGGCAGCTCAATGCCATGGATTTCGGGAATCCAGCGCCATGGAATCGCGAGGTGAGTGAGTGCATCCAGGAGTGCAGTGACGTCGGTGGCGGAGGGTGGTGATTGCCCGAGCGCGTCGATGAGGAAATTCGCGGCGCGCCCGTCGGCGGTCAAGGCGATCGGCATGGCAACGTCGCGGCGATCGAGGTGCCAGGGCGTGCTGTAGAAGAGAGCGGTGAGTTCGTCGTAGGCATCCGAATCGCCGCGTGCGGCGCCGCCGAATGCCAGCAGCGCCTGCCGCCGAGCATAGGAATCGGAAGTGAAGCGCACTGTGGCGCGCAGCATCGGCAGGCTGGGCGCGCCGATTTGCTGCAGCGCCCACACGGCTGCTTCGCCGATGGCGGGATGCAGCTCGTCGTCGACGGCGCGGTGCAGCAACGTGTGCAGCGCCTCGGTGATATCGCTGCGCAGCCGGCCGAGCGCCACGATGCAGTCTGCCTCGAGTTGCGTCATGGCGGCGCGCATGCTGTCGACCTGCTCGTCAGCATATTCGCCGGAATCTGCGCCGAATGCGTCGAATTCGGCGCGCGTGTGGCACAGGCTGAGCAGGCTGTTCGTCAGACGCCGCCGCAAGTCCGGATCATGGTGAGCGGGATGGTCGGCGGGGAGCTCGCCGTGGCCAGCCAATGCAGCGACGTCGGCCAGGAGCTGATCGAGCGGAAGCGGCGCGCTGGCCGAAGCGAGGGAATCGCTGCGCCGTCGTTCTCCGTAGCGGTCCGTGATGTGTTCGCGAAGCGCGGGCAGCGATCGTGCCTGCTCATCGACGCTGAGGAGCGGTGCGATCTGCATGATCTGCATCCAGTCGAGACAGGACACCAGCACGACGCAGGCCTGTTGAAATTCATGCGGACCTTCGCGCAGCCAGCCGTCCCAGACGGGAGCACCGCGCATGGCGCAGGCGGCGGCGCGGCCGACGAAGGTGATCATCGTGTTCATGTCGTTGCAGCGAGCAGCGCTGCGGGCGGCATCGAGGGCGAGATCAGCCTGATCCGGCGCGGGGATGGGCGTCAAGGCTGCATATTCGTTGGCGAAAGCGATGCACAAATCGATGGCGTGTTGCGGCGACGATGCTGCGTCGCGCAACGCCAGGCGGTGTTCGAAGTCGTCGATGGGGCGCGCCGGCGACGGCGGCGGTGCTGCGAACGACGCGCGTGCGGCGCGGGCGATTTCTGCCAGAGCGCCATCGCGCAGAGAAGACGGCTCTTCGAGGACGGCGAGCAGCGCTGCTTGAAAAACGCCGCGCTGCAGAATCGTACGGGCGTACAGCGACGCCCAGATCGGCGCCGGGCAGCCCATGCGCAGCGCGTCGTCGCGAAGCCGGCGCCAGTGATCCAGCGTGGCGTCGGCTTGCACGCGGCGCAGCGCATCGCGCCAGTTCTCGATCGTCGGATGCAGCGATCGAGAACGGAAATCTCGGGCGGGAACGGAATTCGGGATGGCGTCGTTTTCTGCCGAAGGGAACGGAAGCGATGTAGACAACATGCGCTTCTTTATAAGCAGACCCTGCTCGACGTCTATAGCAGTCATCGGGGGCACACCGGTGTGCCCCCGATGACTGCGGCGTTCACACTGCGGTCGGCGGCACGGTCGGCTCCAGCGTGCGCACCAGTAGTCGGAAGATGTCGGACTCGGTGATCATTCCGATGACGACGCCGTTTTCCACGACAGGCAGACCGCTGACGCGGTGCACCAGCATCATTCCAGCGGCTTCACGAATCGGCGTGCCGGGGCTGACCGTGTAGACCGCGCGTTTCATGATCTCGGTGACTTTCAAGTCGTCGAGGAGGGTAAGAAGTTCAGCGCGGCTGAGCGACGTCGCCCCCGACGGCTCCGCGGCGCGCACGTCGCCCAGCGTCAGGATGCCGACGAGCCGTCCGTCCTGCAGGACGGGCAGACGTCGAATTCGCCGCTCGGTCATTAATTTGTGCGCGGCATGCACCGAAGTGGATGGAGAAACCGAGATTGCCGGCGACGACATCCATTCGCGAACGAGGGGAGTGTTGGTCATGATTTCACCTGTCTGTCGCCGTGCGCCGGATCGCACACGACGAAACGCTGATTCACTGTACGTCGTGCGATCGCCCGTGCATCCGCCGAGGTGCTGTATGGAACTGGCCAGATGGCCAGGTGACCAATGCGTCTAAAGTCTTAGAATGCATGAGACTTTAGTATTAGGACTTTGGATGTATGTGTGATGTCATGACGAATGAATTGCAGAAGAACCATCGCGCAAGGGGAGAAAAAATGATCCGAGTGTTGCTGGTTGACGATCATGTGATGGTGCGGGCAGGATTGACGGCGCTGCTGGCGGCGTTCGACGACCTGGAGCTGGCCGGCGAGGCGCCGGACGGGGAGGCGGCGCTGCTGGCGTATGAGCGCGTGCGGCCGGACGTCGTGCTGATGGACGTCATGATGCCGCACATGGACGGCATCGAAGCGGTGCGTCGGCTGCGTGCGCGCTACGCCGGCGTGCGGGCGATCATGCTGACGAGCTACGGCGGCGAAAACCATGTGCACACAGCGATCGAAGCCGGGGCGATGGGTTTTCTACTGAAGAACGCCACGGCGGAGGAGCTGGCGCGGGCGATTCGCACGGCGTATCGGGGTAATCGGGTGCTGGCGCCGGAAGCCACCGACGCGCTGGTGCAGTCGATGCGACATGATCCCGCGCCGGGCGACGACTTGACGAGCCGTGAGCGTGAAGTGCTGAGCCTGATCGTGTGCGGCTACAACAATACCGAAATTGCCGAGAAGCTCTTCCTGAGCGTGTCGACGGTGAAATTTCACGTCAGTGCGATTCTGTCCAAGCTCGGTGTGAGCAACCGCATCGAGGCGGTGGCGCTGGCGATTCAGCATGGCCTGGTGAAACGCGTCGCGTAAACGTGCACCTGGCCACCTGGCCAGTGCGCCAGGCTTTGCCTGTGTGACTGCCCGATCGTTCGCTGTGCAGGTGGATGTACGCGCGGCGTCGTCTCTCGCGTAGTGTGACATCACGATTTGCCGTCTGCGCTGTGAGCGCGACGTGTTCGTGAAGAATCGAGGAGAAAACTATGAAAGAGACGATCGTTCGCGACTGGATGTCGACGCAGGTGATTTCAGTGGCGCCGGAAGCGTCGGCTGCCGAGGCGTTTACCGTGATGGCGAACCGCCACGTGCGGCACCTGCCGGTGGCGGCGCATGGGCGGCTGCTGGGGATTCTGTCGCTCGGCGACCTGCGGGCGGTGCAGGCGCCGAGCGGCGTGGAATTCGCCGAACACATCCGCGCCGGTGTGCTGATGCACGAAGCCGTCGTCACGGCGCAGCCGGATGAAAAGCTGGCGACTGCCGTCGAGCGCATGCTCGAGCACAAAGTCGGCTGCCTCCCCGTGGTGTACGAGGGCAAGATCGTCGGCATCCTCACGGAATCGGACGTCATGCGCGCGTACATCGCGGAACATGAGCGCGCACTGGCCGCGCCGCAGCCGACGTCGGCTGCGGCGAAGGTGTGATCAGCGAGTAGCCTGTTTCATGCCGAGGCGAATGGCCTCGAAGGCATCGATCCATGCGGCGTGCACTTCCTCCGTCCACGCATCGGCGAGGGACTGCTCGAGCGTCCACATCATCGCGGCGCTGAAGGTGTCGTAGTCGGAGGGCTGCACGCCGTAGCCGATGTGGCGCGCGCCGAGGTCGCGCATTCGTTCGGTCAGCACATGCGGCGCATCGAGGCTGTGCACGGCCAATCCGACGGATGTCATCAGCATGTTGGCCTGCTGCTTCAGGTCGCCCTTGAACAGAGACTGCAGGCTGGGATCGATTTCGAACATGCGATGGTAAAAGAGGGTGCCGACGGCGACGATGTCCTTCTGAATCGCCTGAAAGGTGGATTGGACGAGCTGGATTTGTCTGTCGTTCACGTTGTGCCTCCGGATGGATGAACATGGCACAGCGTAGTGTTCCCGGGCGTTCGGTGTACTGGTCTCCTTTCCAGCCTGGAATGGCCGGACGGCCAGGATCGAATGGGTAGTGTCTTGCGCAGAAAATTCATGCAATATCCGGCGCATGAGGTTTCCGATTGAATCGAATTCCGAACGGTGACATGAAAGTCGCCCTTCGTCATTTGCGTTATCTGGTGGAGTGCGCGGCACAGGCGCCGTCGACGCACAACACGCAGCCGTGGATGTTCATGCTCGGATCGATCGGACATGATGAAATTCACGTCTGGGCGGATCGTTCGCGCTGGCTGCCGGTGGTCGATCCCGATCGACGCGAGATGCATCTGAGCATCGGCTGTGCGCTGGAGAACATGCTGGTGGCGGCGGACTCGCTTGGCCTCGATGTCGGCGTGCGCTATTTCCCGGAGCCGGCGCAGGAGGATTTCGTGGCGCTGGTGCGTGTGGGCGGAACAGCGGCGCCGACGGGGCGTGGCCGTCTGGCCGCGGCGATTCCGCATCGCCACACGGCCTATGTGGGCTTCGACGGCCGGCCGATCGATGAGCGTGTGCGTGCCGAGCTGGAGGCGGTGGCGACGGAGCCGGAGGTGCGGCTCATTTTCGTGGACTCGGTGGAAGTGCGGCGCGCCGTGGAAAACCTGGTGATGCGTGCGGACGCGTTGCAGTTCTCGGACGCAGCTTTTCGGGAGGAACTGGGGCGCTGCATCGGGCGCGGAGCGTACGGCGCGCCGTGGTTGTTGGCCAAGCTCGAGCAGCTCGCGGTGTCGTGGTTGGATCTGGGCGAAAGTGCCGGGCGGCGCGACGCCGAAGCGTTGATGAGCTCGCCGCTGGTGGCGCTGGTGGCGACCACCGAAGACACGCGGCGCGCGCGCGTGCGGGCGGGGCAGGTCTTCGAGCGGCTGCACCTGACGGCGACGACGCGTGGGGTGAGCGTGCAGCCGATGAATCAGGCGGTGCAGGTGCAGGAAGTGCGGCGCGAGCTGTTGTCGGTCATCGCGCCTGGCGACGGTGCGGGCCTGCACGCGCAGATGCTGGTGCGCCTGGGATACACGGGGGAAGCGGTGGCCAGCCCGCCGCGGCGTTCACTCGAAGAAATGCTGGGCGACGCCGAATGACCCTGTCGGCGTCGCCCAGTGACAGGCGATGTCAGCCCGCGATGAACTTCTCCACTGCCTCGTGCGCTTCACTGTCGGTGTACTGCGTCGGCGGCGACTTCATGAAATAGCTCGAAGGGCCGAGCAGCGCGCCGGAGATCCCGCGGTCGAGTGCGATCTTCGCGCAGCGCACGGCATCGATCACCACGCCGGCGCTGTTGGGGCTGTCCCACACCTCGAGCTTCACTTCCACGTTGAGCGGCACGTCGCCGAAGGTGGTGCCTTCGAGCCGGATGTAGGCCCACTTGCGATCGGTGAGCCACGGCACGTAGTCGCTGGGGCCGACGTGCACGTTCGCCTCGGGGAGTTCGTACGGCAGCTGCGACGTGACGGAATTTGTCTTCGAGATTTTCTTGGACTCCAGGCGTTCGCGTTCCAGCATGTTCATGAAATCGGTGTTGCCGCCGAAGTTGAGCTGGTACGTGCGATCGAGCTGTACGCCGCGATCGACGAAAAGGCGGGCAAGCGTGCGGTGCACGATGGTCGCGCCGACCTGCGACTTGATGTCGTCGCCGATGACGGGCAGGCCGCGTTCGCGGAACCGTCGCTGCCAGTACGCTTCTCGTGCGATGAATACCGGAATGCAGTTGACGAAGGCGCAGCCGGCCTGCAGGATCTGCTCCACGTACCACTTCGTCGCCTGTTCACTTCCGACGGGAAGATAGCTGACGACGACGTCCGTCTCGGTTTCCTGAAGGATGCGCACGATGTCGCTGGTCTCGCCCGGGGCTTTGGTGATCACATTCGACAAATACTTGCCGAGCCCGTCGTGCGTCATGCCGCGATACACCGTGCATCCGATGGGGGGCACGTCCGCGAATTTCACGGTGTTGTTCGGCCCGGCGAAAATGGCTTCGCTGAGATCTTTGCCGACTTTCTGAACATCGACGTCGAACGCAGCCGTGAACTCGATGTCGCGGATATGGTAGCGACCGAGCTGCACGTGCATCAGCCCGGGGATGCGGTCACCCGGAGCGGCGTCGCGATAGTAGTGCACGCCTTGCACGAAGGAGCTCGCACAATTGCCGACGCCGATGATCGCCACGCGCACCTTGCCGTCCGCGCGCGGTGTGCGGATTTTTCCGGTCTGTTCGGTCGCTGCTGCTGCTGCCTTTTTCGAATCGTTCGAAGTGGACTTCGTAGTACGTTTGGCCATGCGCGAAAGTATCCGCGGCCCGGAGCCGATGCGACGAAGATCGTAATATGTGTACATGCGGCTGGTAACGAAAATACTTTCCGGTGGAGAGATACGGTCATGACGCGTTGGCTCGCGTTCGTGCACAGCCTCCCGTCGCGCGGATCGTCGGGCACGCGAGTGCATATCTGGCGCCAGCTGCGGCGCATCGGCGCGATGGCCGGCCCGGGTGGGGCCACGCTGCTTCCGGACAGGGCGGAGTGTCGGGCGATGTTCACCGAACTGCGCGATGCAGTGATGGCTGCGCACGGCGAGGCGTGGATATTGGAGGTGAGCGCGGTGACGAATTGGAGTGATGCCGATCTCACGCAGCGCGCGTCCATCGAACGCACGCGGGAATACGAGGTGCTGGCGGCGTCGACGGCGCGATTGGAATCGCAGCTGGGAGGGAGGCTGCGTGCGACGGCCGGCCAGCGCCGGACGGCGGCGGGGCTGCGTGCGGCGCTCGCCGCCATCGTGCAGCGGGACTATTTCGGTGCGGCGGGCCGCGCCGAGGTCGAGGAGCGCCTGCGCGGCATCGAACAGCGGCTGGAAGGTGTGCAGCATGCAGCGACGCCGGTGGTGTCCGCGTTCGACGTCGGTGCATACCGCAGCCGACGCTGGGTGACGAGTGCACGGCCGGGAGTGGACGCGTTGGCGTGTACGTGGCTGATCCGACGGTCGATCGACCCGAATGCTCGCATACGCTACGGCGAGGGCGTGCGCGTCGATGAAGTCGGCTTCGCTGCTCCGCGCGGAGAATTCAGCGGCCGTGGCGGGCGCTGTGCATTTCAGCAGATCGTGTATGCGTTTCGGCTGAACTCGCCGGCGCTCGTGCGCATGGGAGAGATCGTGCGTGAGGTCGATCGTGCCGCCGAGCCGTACCTGCAGATGGAAAGTGCGGGCATCGCCGCGGCGCTGCGGGGATGGCGACGCATGGCGAACCTGACCGACGCCGAGATCGAAGCGCGGGCACGCAGCCTTTTCGATGGGCTGCATGCATCGTTGTGAAATGTCTTTTGAGCGACGGTTATGTCTCCTGTCCGAACGGTCAGTGGATCGCTGGCCGTTCGCTATTTTCTCTCATGTGATATTCAGATAGCATGTCGTCTCGATCGTGAAATCAACTACTGCAAGGCCCGTGATGCTCCTGCTCGTGCTCGCCCTGGCCGGCATCCTCGCCGGCGCCGGCGGCTACACGTTCCTCTACGCCAAGGGCTATTCGTACCTCCAGAATGATCCACAGGCCTGCGTCAATTGCCACATCATGCGCGATCAGTACTCCGGGTGGCAGAAGGCATCGCATCACACGGTGGCGACGTGCAACGACTGCCACGTGCCGCATGCGTTGATCCCGAAGTATCTGACCAAGATGGAGAACGGCTACGCACATTCGCGCGCGTTCACCATGCAGGACTTCGACGAGCCCATTCAGATGCGGCCGGTGAGCCGAGCCATCGTGCAGGAGAACTGCAACGAATGTCATCGCCAGCTGGTGTCGGACATTGCCCAACACGAAGCGCCGGCCGGTCAGCAGCTCGACTGTCTGCATTGTCACAGCGGCGTCGGTCACGGACCGCGCAAGTAGCCCCGAGCGTAAATCATGAAACCGAAATTTTCTCTTGCCACTCTTCCGACTGCGGCGTATCTGGCGATCGCTGCTGTGCTGGCCCTGCTGACGGTCGGCGTGCTGCTGCTCATGCAGAACATTACGCAGCGGCAGACCGAGGCCAGACAGGATGCGCTGCACATCGTCGAGCTGACCGAAGATACGGTCGACCCGGCAGTGTGGGGACAGAACTATCCGCACGAATACGACAGCTACAAACGCACGGTGGACATCGGTCGCACGCGCTACGGCGGCAGCGAGGCTATTCAGAAGGCGGGCGACGCCAATCCGGTGTGGCAGGAACTTTGGAAGGGCTACCCGTTCAGCGTCGACTTTCGTGAAGAGCGCGGCCATGCGTACATGCTCATCGACCAGCGCGAGACCGAGCGCGTCAAGCAGTTCAAGCAGCCGGGTGCGTGTCTGAACTGCCACGCATCGGTCGTGCCGGCCTACTATCAGAAGGGCGTCGAGGCCGGTGTTTCGAAGGATGACCGGGATGCCGCTATACAGAAGGGCTTCGAAATCATGGCGTCGATGCCGTACAGCGAAGCGACCGAACTGGTCGACCATCCGGTCTCATGCATCGACTGCCACGACCCGAAGAACATGCAGCTGCGCGTGACGCGGCCGGCGTTCATGACGGCAATCGACGCGCTGGCGAAGTCGGACTATCCGCTGCCGATGTTCCCGAGCATCGAGCGCTGGCGCGCGAGCGGCCGGCAGGGCGCGTATACGCCGAACACGATGGCCGAGCGCCAGGAGATGCGCACGTTCGTGTGCGGCCAGTGCCACGTGGAGTACTACTTCAAGGGCAAAGAAAAAATCCTGACGTATCCGTGGCAGAACGGTTTGAAGGTCGAGCAGATGGAAGCGTATTACGCCGAGGTCGAATGGAAGGACTGGGTGCATGCGGACACCGGCACGCCGGCGCTCAAGGCGCAGCATCCCGAATTCGAAATGTGGACGCAGGGCACGCACGCCGCAGCCGGCGTCGCTTGCGCCGACTGCCACATGCCGTACGAGCGCGTCGGCGCGGTGAAGGTGAGCAGCCATCATGTGCAGAGCCCGATTCTGGCGGCCGGCGAAGCATGCCAGGTGTGCCACCGCGGCAGCAGTGAAGACATCACCCGGCGCGTCGAGGTCATTCAGGATCGCACGCGCACGGCGATGTCCCATGCCGAGAACGCCGTGCTGGCATTGGTGAACGACCTGACGAAGGCCAAGGCAGCCGGCGCGTCGGAAGACACGCTCGCTCGCGCGCAGGAGCTGCATCGCCAGGCGCAGTGGCGGCTGGATTACGTGTCCGCCGAGAACTCGATGGGCTTTCACGCGCCGCAGGAATCGATGCGCATCCTCGGCGAGGCCGCCGACCTTGCGCGGCAGGGCCAGATCGAGCTGATGCGCGCAACGGGCGCAACCGCGCGTAAATAGCGCCGGCCTTCTCACGCCCGTCGGCAGCTGGGCCTCTCCACGCCACATGCGATGGAGAGGCTCAGCTGCGTATCGGATGCCGCGCCGGCGCTAGCGTTTTGCTCTCAGCCCGAGCCATCCCATGACGGCCCCGGCGATGACCAGCGCGCCGCCGGCGTAGGCCCAGAACTGCTGCCCGGACATGACGCTGCCCGGCAGGATGCCGATTCCCTGCAGGAACCACACACCGCCGATGATGACCAGCACTGCAGCGATCACGAGAAAAGATCTGCGCATCGATTTGCCTCCTGTCGTTCGTCGAGTGACCCGTAACCGTCAAGGGGGTAATCCCTCGAATCGCACCATCACCCACCCCCGAAGGGGGTGGGTGATGGTGCGATTCGA